>JAEWLO010000096.1 GCA_023457475.1 Pseudomonadota bacterium
CTGCTGCCCTTGGTCGCCAGCACCTGGCCGGCCAGGTTGCGGTGGTGCGCCGCCAGCTCGTCACGCAGCACGCCACGGGCCACCGCGTGCCAACGGCCGTTGACCTCCAGCGCGTCGATCTGCTCGAACAGCCACGGCAGCTGCAACGCGTCGCCCAGGCGGAAGTGGATCTTCGACACATCCACCGGCTTCAGCTTGCGCGTACGCGCCAGTTCGATGATGTCGAAGGCCGGCTCCAGGAAGTGCAGCTCGGCCAGCTGCTGCGCCAGTGCCGGCGGCAGGCCCTTCTCCTTCCACTCCGCCACCAGCGCGGTGTAGGTCGGACGCTGCGAATCCGGCAGCACACCCGACGCCTCGCGGATGTCGTTGAACGGACCCTGGTAGCGGTTCACCGCCTCGGTGATGCCCGGCATCGGGCCGGGGCGGAACAGCAGCCAGCGAACGAACGAACGCTGCAGCTTCCAGATCACTTCCAGCGCGTCGATCTGCACCGACTCCGGCACCTTGCCGTCCAGCGCGTCGATCTGCGCCCACAGCGCGCGCGCATCCAGCGTTTCGCGGCTGATCGTGTACGCCTTGGCGACCTCGGCGATCGAACGACCGGTGTCTTCCTGCATGCGCATCAGGAACGTCGCGCCCATGCGGTTGATGGTCTGGTTGGTCACCGCCGTGGCGATGATCTCGCGCTTCAGGCGGTGACGCTCCATCGCGTCGGCGTACTTCTTCTGCAGCGGCGTCGGGAAGTAACGCAGCAGCTCCTTGGACAGGTACGGGTCTTCCGGAATGTCCGAATCCAGCAGCTGGTTGAACGCCACCAGCTTGGAATAGGACAGCAGCACCGACAGCTCCGGACGGGTCAGGCCCAGGCCGCGTGCCTTGCGCTGCGACAGCTCGGCGTCGGACGGCAGGAACTCGATCTGGCGGTCCAGCAGGCCCTGCTGTTCCAACGTGCGGATGAAGTGCTGCTTGGAGCCCAGGCGCTTCACCGCCATGCGCTCCATCAGGCTCAGCGCCTGGTTCTGGCGGTAATTGTCGTTGAGCACGAGGTCGGCGACCTCGTCCGTCATCGACGCCAGCAGCTTGTTGCGCTGGTCCACCGTCAGCTTCTTGGCCCGCACCACATCGTTGAGCAGGATCTTGATGTTGACTTCATGGTCGGAGGTGTCCACACCGGCCGAGTTGTCGATGAAGTCGGTGTTGAGCAGCACGCCGGCCTGGGCGGCTTCGATTCGGCCCAGCTGGGTCATGCCCAGGTTGCCGCCCTCGCCCACCACCTTGCAGCGCAGCTCGCCACCGTTCACGCGCAGCGCGTTGTTGGCGCGGTCGCCCACATCGCTGTGCTGTTCGGTTGCCGCCTTGACGTAGGTGCCGATGCCGCCGTTCCACAGCAGGTCCACCGGGGCCTTGAGGATGGCGCTCATCAGATCGTTCGGCGACAGGGCCTTGACGTTGTCGTCCAGGCCCAGCGCCTCGCGCACCTGCGGGGTGATCTCGATCGACTTCAGCGTGCGCGGATAGATGCCGCCGCCCTTGCTGATCAGCTTGGCGTCGTAGTCCGCCCAGCTCGAACGCGGCACGGTGAACATGCGCTCGCGTTCCACGAACGAGGTCGCCGCATCCGGATTCGGATCCAGGAAAATGTGGCGGTGGTCGAACGCGGCCAGCAGGCGGATGTGGCGCGACAGCAGCATGCCGTTGCCGAACACGTCGCCGGACATGTCGCCGACGCCCACGGTGGTGAAGTCCTGGGTCTGGCTGTCACGGCCCAGCGCGCGGAAGTGGCGCTTGACCGACTCCCAGGCACCGCGGGCGGTGATGCCCATGCCCTTGTGGTCGTAACCCACCGAACCACCCGAGGCGAACGCGTCGCCCATCCAGAAGCCGTGCGCGACGGCCAGGCCGTTGGCGATGTCGGAGAAGGTCGCGGTGCCCTTGTCGGCCGCCACCACCAGGTACGGGTCGTCCATGTCGTGGCGGACCACGTCCACCGGCGGCACGATCTTGTTGTTGACGATGTTGTCGGTGATGTCCAGCAGGCCCTGGATGAACAGCTTGTAGCAGGCCACGCCGTTGGCGAACACCGCATCCCGGTCACCGCTGGCCGGCGGCATCTTGGCGAAGAAGCCGCCCTTCGCGCCGACCGGCACGATCACGGTGTTCTTCACCATCTGCGCCTTCACAAGACCCAGCACCTCGGTGCGGAAGTCTTCGCGGCGGTCCGACCAGCGCAGGCCACCACGGGCCACCGCGCCGAAGCGCAGGTGCGTGCCTTCCACGCGCGGGCCGTACACGAAGATTTCCCGGTACGGACGCGGCTTCGGCAGGTCCGGCACCAGCGCCGAATCGAACTTGAAGCTGATGCAGTGGCCGGGGCGGCCCTGGGCATCGGTCTGGTAGTAGCTGGTGCGCAGGGTCGCGTCGATCACGCCCATGAAGCTGCGCAGGATGCGGTCCTCGTCCAGGCTGGACACGCGGTCCATCAGCTTGACCAGCGCCTCACGAGTGGCCTCCTGCTGCGCATCGCGATTGCCCTTGCGCGCGTCGACCACGGTCTTGAGCACCTTCAGGGTGGCCTCGTCGCCGCCGGCCAGCACGTCCAGGTGCGCACGCAGCTGGGCCTGGCCCTCGGCGATGGCATCCTTGCCCTCGTGACCGGTCGCCGGGTCGAAGCGGGCTTCGAACAGTTCCACCAGCAGGCGGGCCAGCAGCGGGTAACGCGTGAAGGTGCCTTCCACGTAGGCCTGCGAGAACGGCACGCCGGTCTGCAGCAGGTACTTGCAGTAGCCACGCAGCATGGCGACCTGGCGCCAGTGCAGGCCGGCGGCCAGCACCAGGCGGTTGAAGCCGTCGTTCTCGGCGTCGCCGTGCCACACGCGGGCGAAGGTTTCGCCGAAGGCTTCATCGACGCTGGCCGCATTGATCGCACCGGCGGTCGACTCGACCTCGAAGTCCTGCACGTACACCGGGGCGTTGTCCACGGTGAGGCGGTACGGACGCTCGGCGATGACGCGCAGGCCCATGTTTTCCATCATCGGCAGCGCGTCCGACAGCGGAATGTCGTCCAGCTGGCGGTACAGCTTCAGGCGCAGGCCTTCGCCGTTCTCACGCTGCACGGCCTGCAGGCTCAGGCGCAGATCGTCCGGACCGGTCAGCGCGTCCAGTTGGCTGACGTCGTTGGCCGCGATCTCGGTGCTGGAGTCTTCGATGTAACCGGCCGGCAGCGCTTTGCCGATCCGGGCGGCGATGCGAAGGCCCTCGGTTTCACCATGGCGGGCCACCAGGGCCTCACGCAGGTCGTCCTGCCAGTTGCGCAGCACCTGGGCCAGTTTGTCTTCCAGCGCGCGGGTGTCCACTTCCAGGGTCTGGCCGGCTTTGGGGCGCACGATCAGGTGCACCTGGGCCAGCGGCGACTCGCCGAGCACCACCGAGCTGTCCACGTACTCGCCCTGCAGGGCGTCCTTGAGCATCGCCTCGATGCGCAGGCGCACGTCGGTATTGAAGCGTTCGCGCGGCAGGTATACCAGCGCGGAGATGAAACGGCTGTACTTGTCGCGACGCAGGAACAGGCGGCTGCGCACGCGCTCCTGCAGGCCCAGCACGCCCATGGCGGTGCGGTACAGCTCTTCCTCGCTGGACTGGAACAGCTCTTCGCGCGGCAGGGTTTCCAGGATGTGGCGCAGGGCCTTGCCGCTGTGGCTGGCCGGAGCCAGGCCGGAGTGGCTCATCACGTATTCGTGGCGCTGACGCACCAGCGGGATTTCCCACGGGCGGCGGTTGTAGGCGCTGGAGGTGAACAGGCCGAGGAAGCGCTGCTCGCCGATGATCTTGCCCTTGGCGTCGAATTCCAGCACGCCGATGTAGTCCATGTAGCCGGCGCGGTGCACGCGCGAACGGGCGTTGGTCTTGGTCAGGATCAGCGCGTCCTTCAGCCCGGAGGTCGTGTTGAGCCCCTGCGCGGCCAGCGTCTTGACCGGGCGGGCGGCGGACTTGTCCTTGCCGCGCATCAGGCCCAGGCCGGTGTCGTTGAGCGGAGCCAGCACTTCTTCCTTGCCATCCTTCTCGACCCGGTACTCGCGGTAGCCGAAGAAGGTGAAGTGGTTGTCGGCGGCCCAGCGCAGGAATTCCTGGGCTTCGGCGCGCGACGCGGCGTCCACCGGCAGCTGACGGGTGCCGAGGTCGTCGGCCAGGGTGAGCGCCTTGGCGCGCATGGCCTCCCAGTCACGGACGATGGCACGCACCTCGTCCAGCGACTTGCCGATGGCCTTTTCGATGTCGGCCATCGCTTCGGCCGGCTGGCGGTCGATCTCCAGCAGCATCACCGACTCGGCGGTGCCATCGCTCACCGCGGTGACCTTGCCGCCCTTGTCGCGGCTGAAGCGGATCACCGGGTGGCCCAGCACATGCACGCCGATGCCCTGCTCGGCCAGCGCCATGGTCACCGTGTCCACCAGGAACGGCATGTCGTCATTGACGATCTGCAGCACGGTGTGCAGCGACTCCCAGCCATTGGCCTTCTGGGTCGGGTTGAACACCCGGACATTCGCCTTGCCGACCTTGCGGACGCGGGCGAACTCCAGGGTATCGGCAGCCAGTGCGGCCCACTCCTCGGCGGTGTGGTGCGGGAACTCGTCCGCTTCCATGCGCTTGTAGAAGTCTGCGGCAAAAGCCACTGCCTCGGCCTGGGCGGCCGCCGGGTAACGCTTGCGCAAGGCCGTGTAGACCGGATCCAGCGAGAAGCCCACGGACGATACGGTCGGCGGGTCGGCGGGTTTGGTTTTAGCCTTCATGGCCTTGGCTGCAGGTTTTTGCGGTTTCATGGCAGAGCGATGCGTGTTGCTCAGTTGGAAAAATGAAATTGTAGCCCTACAGGCCGAAAACGCCTTGCTGCAGGA
>JAEWLO010000097.1 GCA_023457475.1 Pseudomonadota bacterium
ACGTAGACCATGAAGGCCAGTCCGTGCAGCGGCCCGAAGATGCGCACGCCCAGCGTCGTGGGCTCGCCGGCGTGGTACTTGAAATACATGCCGATCAGCAGGCCGGCCCAGGTGAAGGCCTCGAACAGGGCGACAATGGCGAAGGCGCGGCCCATCGGGCTGAGCGGAGCGGACGATTTCAAAGGCAGCACCCGGCTGTCATGGCGAAAGAGGCCGCCATGATAGCCGAGCGGTGCGAATGCGAACCGTTCGCCAATGGATCAGACGAACATGCCGCCGGAGGCTTCCACGCGCTGTGCGTTGATCCAGGCGTTCGCAGGCGACAGCAGCGACGCCACCACCGGACCGATGTCGTCCGGCTGCCCGGCACGCCCCAGCGCGGTGTTGCCGGCCACCATCGCATTGACGTCCTTGTTGTCGCGGACGTGACCACCACCGAAATCGGTCTCGATCGCCCCCGGGGCCAGGGTATTGGCGCTGATTCCGCGCGCACCCAGCTCCTTGGCCAGGTAGCGGCTGAACACTTCGACGCCGCCCTTCATCATCGCGTAGGCCGAGCTGCCCGGCAGCGAGAAGCGGGCCAGACCGCTGGACACATTGAGGATCCGACCACCGTCGCTGATCAACGGCAGCAGGGCCTGGGTCAGGAAGTACGGCCCCTTCAGATGCACGGCCACCAGTTCGTCGAACTGGGCCGGCGTGGTGTCGGCGATCGACGCGTACAGGCCTTCGCCGGCATTGTTGAACAGCCCCTGCAGACCGGTGGCCCCCCACTGCTGCAGCTGCGCGCGCACGGCGTCGGCGAAGGCGGCGAAGCTGCCACTGTCGGCCATGTCCAGCGGCAGCGCGGCCGCGCGACGACCCAGTGCTTCGATCTGCGCGACCACGGCCTGGGCCGCGTCGGCCTGGCGGCGATAGGTAACAATCACATCAGAACCGGCGGCAGCCAGGGCCAGTGCGGCGTTGCGGCCGAGGCCGCGGCTGCCGCCGGTGATGAGGGTAATGCGGGACGAAGCGCTCATGTCGAACTCCAGCGTTGAAGGATGGGTACAGACTATTGGCATTGCACTGCGGCATAAATCGCGCGATCCTGATTTGACTATCCAGGAACGGCGAACAATCCATGGACCGCGTTGACCAGCTGCGCTGCTTCCTGCGGGTGGCCGAACTGGGTTCGTTCACCGCAGCCGCCGACAGCCTCGGCCTGCCCAAAGCCAGCGTGTCGCTGGCGGTGCAGCGGCTGGAGGCCGAGGTCGGCGTGCAGCTGCTGCATCGGACCACCCGACGCGTACGCCTCAGCGCTGACGGCTCCCAGTACCAGTCGCGCGCACGCGATCTGCTCGACGACATGGAAGACCTGCAGGGGATGTTCCGGCAGGACGCCAGCCAGCTGACCGGTCGGCTGCGGGTAGACATGTCCAGCGGCCTTGCCCGCCAGCTGGTGATTCCCCATCTCCCGGCATTTCTTGATCGGCACCCCGCGCTGGAGATCGAGCTGAGCGGTACCGACCGCCGCGTGGATCTGGTCCGCGAGGGTTTCGACTGCGTGCTGCGGGTGGGTCCGCTGGACGACAACACCCTGGTCGCACGACCGCTGGGGGTGATGCATATCGTCAACTGCGCCAGCCCGGGCTATCTGGCAGCGCGCGGCACGCCCCGCTCCGTGGCCGATCTCGCCGGTCACGCCCTGGTCCATTACGTGGGAACACTCGGCCAACGCTCCCCCGGTTTCGAGTACCACGACGGTCAGGGCTACCGCACCGTGCCGATGCCGGGACCGATCACCGTCAACAGCGGCGAGGCCTACAGCGCCGCCGCGCTGGCCGGGCTGGGCATCATCCAGGTGCCGCGTCTGGGAGCGCGCGCCGCTGTGGCACGCGGCGACCTGGTAGAGGTGCTGCCCCAGCTCGTGGCCGAACCCATGCCCGTGACCCTGCTGTATGCCCAGCGCCGGCACCTTCCGCGGCGGGTGGCGGCGTTCATGGACTGGGTGGCGAGCGTCATCCAGCCCGAACTGCAGCGCACGGACTGAATGACGCGGCCGCGTCCCGCACGCAATGGCGCAGACCCGGTATGCTGTGCGCCCGCTATGAAAACGTTTTCATCACCATGCGCGATCGTGCCGACGTGACTGCCGTTCCTGCTCAACGCCCGCGCGCCGAACAGCACGCCACGCGTGCCGCCTTCTTCCTGCCCGGTTTCGCCACCGCCGCCTGGGCTCCGCTGGTGCCTTTCGCGAAGACGCGCACCGGGCTTGATGAGGCGTCTCTCGGCCTGGTCCTACTCTGCCTGGGGGCCGGCTCGCTGCTGGCGATGCCGCTGGCCGGCATTCTGGCGGCCCGCCATGGCTGCCGTGCGGTGATGATCGTGACCCTGCTGATGGTCGTGGCCAGCCTGCCGCTGCTGGCCATCGCGCCGTCACCGTGGACGCTCGGCCTGGCCCTGTTCGTGTTCGGGGCCGGCGTGGGGGCCTGCGACTGCGTGATGAACATCCAGGCCGTCATCGTCGAGCGCGAGAGCGGACGGCCGATGATGTCCGGCTTCCATGCGTTCTACAGCATCGGGGGGGCGGTAGGCGCGGGGGCCATCACGGCCCTGCTCTCGCTGCGCCTGCCGCCACTGATGGTCTGCGTGCTGGCGTCGGCGGTGATGATCGTCCTGCTGCTGGTTTCGGTCCGCTTCTGGCGACGCGACTGCGTGGACAACGACGCCCCCGTGTTCGCGGTGCCGCATGGCGTGGTCCTGGCGATCGGTGTGCTGTGCTTTGTCGCCTTCCTCGCCGAGGGGACGATGCTCGACTGGAGCGCGGTGTTCCTGCACGAAGTGCAGCAGGTACCACCGGATCGCGCCGGGCTGGGCTTCATGTGTTTTGCCATCGCGATGACTGTCACCCGGCTGATCGGTGACGGGCTGGTGGCCCGCCTCGGCCGCCACCGTGCCATCCTGCTCGGCAGCGTGGTGGCGGCCGCAGGATTCCTCATCATCACGTATGCCCCGCTGCTGCCGCTCGCACTGGGCGGCTACGTGCTGATCGGCCTGGGCTGCGCGAACATCGTACCGGCGCTGTTCTCGATGGCCGGCAACCAGAAGACCATGCCGGAAAGCCTGGCCATTCCGGCCATCACCACGCTCGGCTATGCCGGTGTACTGGCCGGCCCGGCGCTGATCGGGTTCGTGGCCCAGCTCAGCAGCCTGATGTTCGCGTTCACTGCCGTCGCGGTGGTGCTGCTCCTGGTAGGGATTGCCGCGCGCTGGGTGCGGATCTGACCGCACCCCGCCCTGTGGCTCAGCGGTGGGCCAACGCGTAGTCGATGGCGGCGCACACCGCCGCGACCTGCGCGTCATTGCATTGCTGTGGCGTGGCGCGCGGGCTGTCCGGGTAGACCTCGGTGGTCGTGGTGTACGTCGCCCCGGTGATGCTGGCGCACAGGCCGAGCTTCTTCAGCGGGTACTCGATCACGCCCGGTGCCACCACCGGTGAGCCGATGATTTCGCCCTTGTCGTCGGCCGGGGCAATGTGGGTCACCTGCTCCACGGCGGCATTGACCGCCTGCTGGAACGCTGGCTGCGGGTTCTCGCTGTCGTCCACCAGATAGAAACCATCGGGGATCAGGCCCGGCTCGAACGGCTTGCCGTCGCGGGCCGCCAGCGCCGGGCGGAATTCGCTTTCGTCGCTGTCGGTGGTTTCGTGCAGGTCGATATGCAGCAGCATGCCGGCGCGCAGCGGCTCGACCAGGGCCATCAGGGCGGCGGATTCGGCGGCCGGGCTGTTGGCCACGAAGGAGCGGTTGGGATCGATGGCGAGGGCGTTCCAGCGATTGATGCGTTCAAAACCCCAAGGATTCACGCACGGCGCGACCAGCAGGTTGGCCTTGCCGGCGTAGTCCTTCGCCCGCTGGGCCAGGAACTGCAGCGCGCCCTCCACGCCGCTGGTTTCGTAGCCATGCACGCCGCCGGTGACCAGCACCGAGGGCAGCGCCGGATTCCAGGCGCGGCTGCGCAGGGCGTACAGGGTGTACTGG
>JAEWLO010000098.1 GCA_023457475.1 Pseudomonadota bacterium
GTGCAGGGAGAGGTGTGTGGCGGTCTTGCAGCAGATTCAACAGGAAGTCGATCGTTACCCCCTCGTGTTGTTCATGAAGGGCACCCCCCAGTATCCGATGTGCGGGTTCTCCAGCCGTGCCGTGCAGGCGCTGATGAAAGCCGGCGCAGTGTCGCTGCGCACGGTCAACGTGCTGGAAGAGCCGGAAATCCGCGCCAACCTTCCGCGCTTCTCCAACCTGCCCACGTTTCCCCAGCTGTTCATCCATGGCGAGCTGATCGGCGGCTGCGACATCGTGCTGGAACTGTTCGAGTCCGGCGAACTCAAGCGCATCGTCGAAGAGGCATCCCAGGGATGAGCGCGCTCCCGTCCGTGCAGGTCGGGAGCGGGGCCTTGGCCGACCGCATCATTCTCATCGCCGGTGCCGGCGGCGGCTTCGGCAGTGCCGCGGCGGTGGCCTGTGCCGCGGCAGGGGCCACCGTCGTCCTGCTCGGGCGCAGACCGCGCCGGCTGGACCGGGTCTACAGTGCCGTGCAGGCCGCCGGCCCCGAGCCGCTGCTGTATCCGCTGGACCTGGAAGGGGCCACCCCGGATGACTACGCCACTCTGGCCGAACGCCTGCAGTCCGAGCTCGGCCGGCTGGACGGAGTGCTGTACTGCGCCGCCGACTTTGCCGGCCTCACCCCGTTCGAGCTGGCCGACCCGGCCGCATTCGCGCGGGCGGTGCATGTGAATCTCACCGCCCCGGCCTGGCTGGTCCAGGCCTGCCTGCCGCTGCTGCGCCAGCGCGAGGATGCCGCCGTGGTATTCACCGTGGACGACCCGGCGCGGGTAGGGCAGGCCTACTGGGGCGGGTATGGGGCCGCGCAGCATGGCCTGCGCGGGTTGATCGCCAGCCTGCACGCCGAACTGGGCCACGGTCCGGTGCGGGTCAGTGGGCTGCAGCCGGGGCCGATGCGCACGGCGCTGCGGGCGCGGGCGTTCTCGCTGGACGAGGATCACAGCGCCCGGCATCCGGTCGAATGTGTGGCGGCGGCGGTGACGCTGCTGTCCGTTGACGGCATCGGGCATCGCGGCACGGTGTGGGATATCGGCTGACCGGGCACCGCCTGGGCCGGCCCACGGCCGGCGCTACCGGCATTCATTCTTTCGGGCGGAAGCCGGTAGGGCGGCCAAGGGCCGCCCCCCGCGCGCATCCGCCCCATCACGTCACCTGAATGAAACACGCGGCCGCTACCGTCGCGCCTGCCGGCATGGAGCCGGCTAATTCCTGAACAGGCGGATGTGAAGAGAGCGTCACGATTGCGTTGTGATCCCGTGTGGTTTGTCGCCAAACCGTCACATACCGGGGCTATCGTGTTAATCTAGTGTTAACCGTTGCGGCTGAAACCAGCCTGCGGCATAGGGAACCCAGATTTAAGTCCAGCCAGCCGCTCAGGGGCTGTCGGGGCGCGTTTTTTTCTCCGCAATTGCCAATCTCGCATCGAGGCTACCCAAAAATGACCCACCCACTCCGGATGTCCAAGCTCACCCTTGGTCTCGTGGCCGCTCTTGCCACCGCCCCCGCCTTCGCCCAGAGCACCTCTGCCGGTGTCGGCGGTCAGGTCACGTCCGCCGCAGGCGCGCCTGTGGTCGGTGCCGAAGTCACCATCACGCACACCGAGTCGGGCACGGTCAGCCGCGCCACGACCGACGCTTCGGGTCGTTACGCCGCGCGCGGTCTGCGCGTGGGTGGTCCGTACACCATCACCATCAACAAGGCCGGTGAAGGCACCAAGACCGAGGAAGGCGTCTACCTGAACCTGAATCAGGTCAACACCATCAATGCCGCCCTGACCGGCGACATGGCCGCCGCCACCAACCTGGACGCCGTCCAGGTGGTCGCCATTGCCGGTGGTTCGGACGTGTTCAGCGCCTACAAGATGGGTACCGGTTCCAACGTGAACCGCGAAACCATCGATTCGCTGCCGTCGGCCAACCGCAACATCCAGGATTACATCCGCCTCGACCCGCGCATCTCGCAGGTCAGCAAGGCCGATGGTGCGATCTCGGTCGGTGGCCAGAACACCCGTTACAACGCGATCCGCATCGACGGCATCGGCGCAGGCGACCCGTTCGGCCTGGAATCCAACAACCTGCCGACCGAGCGTCAGCTGGTGTCGATGGATGCCATCCAGGAAATCAACATCGACGTCGCCAACTACGACACCACCATCGCCGGCGGTACCGGTGCGGTGATCAATGCGGTGACCAAGTCGGGTACCAACAACTTCGGCGGCACCGTGTACTACGCGTACCGCGACAAGGACATGGTCCGCAAGGAGCTGGACGGCGTCCGCTTCAACGGTTTCGATGACGAGAAGACCTACGGCATGACCCTGGGCGGCCCGATCGTCAAGGACAAGCTGTTCTTCTTCGCCAACTACGAAAAGATGGAGCGTTCGGCTCCGGGCACCAGCCTGTCCGAAACGCCGTACGGCAAGGGCACCATCACCGACGCTGATATCGCCCGTGCGCAGCAGATCGCCACCGGCTACGGTTTCGACGCCGGTACGCTGAGCTCGCAGCCGAACAACACCGAGATCGAAGAGTACGCGCTCAAGATCGACTGGAACATCAGCGAAAACCACCGTGCTGCCATCCGCT
The DNA here is from genome assembly GCA_023457475.1 of Pseudomonadota bacterium. Lineage (GTDB taxonomy): Bacteria > Pseudomonadota > Gammaproteobacteria > Xanthomonadales > Xanthomonadaceae > Stenotrophomonas. The sequence continues at coordinate 2,626 of JAEWLO010000098.1, forward strand.
ACAACAAGATGGAACAGACCGTGGCCCGCTTCCCGGGCATCAGCACTGCCAACGTTTCGCTGAGCAGCTACTGGTACGACCTGCCGAAGACCTATGAATCCTGGATGGGCGAACTGTTCAGCGACTGGTCCGAGAACTTCTCGACCGAGTTCAAGCTGTCGCAGCGTGAATACTCGGCCGTCCGCGCGACCGCCTCGAACCTGCCGCAGATCCAGGTCCGTGGTTTCGGCGCCACTGGCAATGACTCGCTGTACTTCGGTACCGAGCAGAACTCGCACGTCAACATCGTCGAGTCCAAGGAACTGGCCGCCTTCGGTGCCGGTACCTGGTACGTGGGCGACCACACCGTCAAGTTCGGCTTTGACTACACCAAGAACGAACTGCTGAACTACTACGGCCGCAACCTCAATGGCGTGTACACCTTCGCCAACCTGGACGCGTTCGCCGCAGGTACTCCGAGCCAGTACGTGGTCCGTGCCCCGCTGCCGGGTGGCAGCTACGACGACATCCCGGCCCGCTACGACCTGAAGAACACCGGTCTGTTCGTGCAGGACAGCTGGGCGGTCAACAGCAACCTGACCCTGCAGCTCGGCGTCCGCGTCGACATGCCGGACTTCGGTGAGCAGAAGCTGTACAACCCGCGCATCATGTCGACCTACGGCTACGACAATACCAACGTGCCGGATGACAAGCTGGTGCAGCCGCGCTTCGGCTTCAACTACA
>JAEWLO010000099.1 GCA_023457475.1 Pseudomonadota bacterium
GCGATAATCGACCGTTACCCTGACGACGCCGCGCGCCGCCGCCACCTATGTCTTCTGATTCGATGCGGAACATCCGCAACTTCTCCATCATCGCCCATGTCGACCACGGCAAGTCCACGCTGGCCGACCGCATCATCCAGCTCTGTGGTGGCCTGCAGGCCCGCGAGATGGAAGCGCAGGTGCTCGACTCCAACCCGATCGAGCGCGAGCGTGGCATCACCATCAAGGCCCAGTCGGTCTCGCTGCCGTACGTCGCCAAGGACGGTCAGACCTACCACCTGAACTTCATCGACACCCCCGGGCACGTCGACTTCTCCTACGAAGTCAGCCGCTCGCTGGCCGCCTGCGAAGGCGCACTGCTGGTGGTCGATGCCGCCCAGGGCGTGGAAGCGCAGTCGGTGGCCAACTGCTACACCGCCGTCGAGCAGGGCCTGGAAGTGGTGCCGGTGATCAACAAGATCGACCTGCCCACCGCCGACATCGACCGTGCCAAGGCCGAGATCGAAGCCGTGATCGGCATCGACGCCGCCGACGCCGTGCCGGTCAGCGCCAAGACCGGCCTGAACGTGCAGGACGTGCTGGAAGCGATCGTGCACCGCATTCCGCCGCCGCAGCCGCGCGATACCGACAAGCTGCAGGCACTGATCATCGACTCCTGGTTCGACAACTACCTGGGCGTGGTCTCGCTGGTGCGCGTCATGCAGGGCGAGATCAAGCCCGGCGACAAGCTGCAGGTGATGTCCACCGGCCGCAACCACCAGGTCGACAACGTCGGCGTGTTCACCCCCAAGCGCAAGGTGCTTCCGGCCCTGCGCGCGGGCGAGGTGGGCTGGGTGACCGCCAGCATCAAGGACGTCCACGGTGCGCCGGTGGGCGACACCCTGACCCTGGCGGCCGACCCGGCCCCCAAGCCGCTGCCCGGTTTCCAGGAAATGCAGCCGCGCGTGTTCGCCGGCCTGTTCCCGGTGGATGCCGAAGACTACCCGGACCTGCGCGAAGCGCTGGACAAGCTGCGCCTGAACGACGCCGCGCTGCGCTTCGAGCCGGAAAGCTCCGAGGCCATGGGCTTCGGCTTCCGCTGCGGCTTCCTCGGCATGCTGCACATGGAAATCGTGCAGGAACGGCTGGAGCGCGAGTACAACCTCGACCTCATCAGCACCGCGCCGACCGTGGTCTATGAAGTGCTCAAGACCGACGGCTCCATCGTCAACATGGACAACCCGGCCAAGCTGCCGCCGGTGAACATGGTCGAGGAGATCCGTGAGCCGATCATCCGCGCCAACGTGCTCACCCCCGAGGAGTACATCGGCAACATCATCAAGCTGTGCGAAGAGAAGCGCGGCAGCCAGCTCGGCATCAACTACCTGGGCAGCCAGGTGCAGATCAGCTACGAGCTGCCGATGGCCGAAGTGGTGCTGGACTTCTTCGACAAGCTCAAATCCGTCAGCCGCGGCTATGCCTCGCTGGACTATTCCTTCGTCCGTTTCGACGCCGGCCCGTTCGTGCGCGTGGACGTGCTGATCAATGGCGACAAGGTCGACGCGCTGTCGCTGATCGTGCACCGCAGCCATGCCGACCGCCGCGGTCGCGAGCTGTGCGAAAAGATGAAGGATCTCATTCCCCGGCAGATGTTCGACGTGGCCATCCAGGCCGCCGTCGGCTCGCAGGTCATCGCCCGGACCACGGTCAAGGCGATGCGCAAGAACGTGTTGGCCAAGTGCTATGGTGGCGACGTTTCGCGCAAGAAGAAGCTGCTGGAGAAGCAGAAGGAAGGCAAGAAGCGCATGAAACAGGTGGGTCGTGTGGAGATTCCGCAGGCAGCCTTCCTCGCCGTGCTGCAGATGGACAAGTAGGCCCGGACCCCGCGCCTCCGTACCCGCTCCCAAGGACACCGCATGAAATTGTTTGAAATCCTCCTGGTCGTTCTGACCCTGGCTTCGGGGCTGATCCTGCTGGCCGACAAACTGTATTTTGCCAAGCGTCGTGCCGCGCGTGCCGGCCTGCTGGATTCCGAACCGGTCCTGGTGGACTACTCGCGGGCGTTCTTCCCGGTGCTGGCGATCGTGCTGGTGGTGCGCAGCTTCATTGCCGAGCCCTACAAGATCCCGTCCAGCTCGATGATGCCCAACCTGCTCATCGGCGATTTCATCCTGGTCAACAAGTTTGCCTATGGCCTGCGCCTGCCGCTGAACAACGCCAAGGTGATCCCTGTCGGCGAACCCGCGCGCGGCGACGTGGTGGTGTTCCACTTCCCGGGCCATTCCGACAACGATCCGAACAAGGGTGAGAACTTCATCAAGCGCGTGATCGGGGTGCCCGGCGATGAGATCGTCTTCCAGGGCGACGGCCTGGTCCTCAACGGCGAGCCGGTGAAGTACGAGAACAAGGGGTTGTATGCTGGGCACCGTGGGCAGGCCGAAGGCGCGACGCTGCTGGTGGAGCACCTGCCGGGCCGTACCCACACCGTGCTGGAGACCGACTACCCGCGCGGCGAGGGCCAGTGGACCGTGCCCCCGGGCAAGTACCTGGTGATGGGCGACAACCGCGACAACAGCGACGACGGCCGCTTCTGGGGCCTGCTGCCGGAAGAGAACCTCCGGGGCAAGGCGTTCCTGATCTGGCTGAACTGCTCGGGCTGGTTCTGCAAGGACGGTTTCGAGCCGTCGCGGATCGGCACCGGGATCAATTGATTCATTCACACACCGCGTATCTGGGGAGAACGCAATGAAGACGATGAAGACGCAGCGTGGCATGACCCTGACCTCGTTCCTGGTCGTGGCCGCCGTGGTGGGGTTCGCGCTCTACGTGGGCATGAAGCTGTTCCCGATGTACCAGGAGTATTACTCGGTGAAGGCCGCGCTCAAGGGCGTGTCGCAGGAGCCGGGCGTGGCGGGCATGGAGCCCGGGCAGGTGCAGCAGATGTTCTTCCGCCGGCTCTACATCAACTACTCCGACAACGTGAAGCCGGAGAACGTCAAGATGAAGCGCATCAATGGCGGCTGGGATATGCAGGTCAACTACGAGGTGCGCCGTCCGCTGGTCGGCAATCTGGACGTGGTGGGCAAGTTTGAAACCAACCAGGAACTGACCTTCAGCGGTGCCCAATAACACCTTCCAGCGTGGCGACCGGATCGGTCATGCCTTCAACGACCCGGGCCTGGTCAAGCAGGCCCTGACGCACCGCAGTGCCGGTGCGCCGAACAACGAGCGCCTTGAATTCCTCGGGGACAGCATCGTCAACATGATGGTGGCCCAGGCGCTGTACGAGCGCTGGCCCAAGGCCGATGAGGGGGCGCTGACCCGTGCCCGGGCCGAGCTGGTGCGCGAAGGCGCGCTCGCCGTCATCGCCCGCAACCTGGAACTGGGCGACCGGCTCACCCTGGGGCCGGGGGAAATGAAGTCCGGCGGGCACCGCCGCGACTCCATCCTGGCCGACGCCCTGGAAGCCGTCGTCGCGGCCATCTACCTGGATGCGGGCTTCGTAGCCTGCCAGGCGGTGGTGCTGCCGTGGTTCACCGCCTCGATGGAGGCTCTGCCGGCCACCGGGCGGCCCGAAAAAGACCCCAAGACCCGCCTGCAGGAATGGTTGCAGGCCCGACAGAAGGCACTGCCGCAGTATGAGCTGGTGTCAGAATCGGGTGATGATCACGCCAAGACCTTCCGGGTACGCTGCGGCGTAGCCGAACCCGCTGTCAGCACCGAAGGCGAAGGTGCCTCGCGACGGCTGGCCGAACAACAGGCGGCAGCCGCCGCCCTAGAGCAACTGGATT
>JAEWLO010000100.1 GCA_023457475.1 Pseudomonadota bacterium
CCTGAAAGTACCGCACCGCGTACCCAGGCCCAAGCTCCTCCGCCATCCTCGCGGTAAGCCGCTCCCCCAACGCGTTGAAGCTCACTGCTTCTTCCTTGGACCAATGCGTTGAAGCAGGATCGTCCCAAACGAGCTTCGAATCGAAGAAGTCCGACCATTCAAGCAGGTCGGCGACGAGGCCATCCGACAGCGGAAGCGAAGACGGATCAACATCGCCAAGACGGACATCGCTCCACAGCGGATAGCAGCCGTAGTCCGGCATCACCTTCAATCTCATCCACTCACCCTCCGGTAGAGCGGGGCTTTGCCCCGCTGCTTCACCTTATCGCACAGCGGGGCAGAGCCCCGTTTTACGCGCCCTCTTCCGGCTTGGTGGCTTCAACCGCCGCCGCCGCACGATCCGGGAACAACGTCGGCAGCACAGCAACGAACTGCGCAACACATTCGTCGGCGTACTTCTGCGCGGTCTCCTTCGCCAAGGCGTAGTCATTGGCCTGCCAGGCCTCCAGCGGTGCCGACACCGGCTGGGTCTGCCCGCACTGCACGCCTTCGCCGCCCGTCAGGCGCAGCAGCTTGCGGCGGTACGGGAAGCCCAGGTGCATGGTCTGGCGAAGTTCGTACTCGGTCTCCGCATCGCCCAACTCCCTGTAGACGAGCGCGAACATATCGGCCGTCGCCCGCACTTCGGTCTCTTCCTCCGGCAACGCTGCCGGATGGGCGGTGAAGTACGTGGCGAGGCTGGCACGCACCTGGTCCTGCAGGTAGCCGAAAGCGGGATTCGGTACGTCCTTCACGCGGCTGCCGCGGAGGTCTTCCTTCTTGAAGCTGCTACCGCCCAACACGCCAGCGAACAGCGACGTCGCCACCTGCGCCGCCACCACCTTGCCAGTCGTGGAGCGTTGGACCAGGCGCAGCGTCTTGTCGCCGACCGGCTGGCCGTTGGAACCCACCTGCATGGCGGCGTCGATGGGCACCAGGTGTTCCCAGGCGGGTGCCGCGACGACGGGAACCGGAGCGGGCTCGGGCTCGACGACGGCTTCGACAGCCACGTCCGGGTCGCTGGCCTCGCTGGCAACCTCGTCGACGTAGGCAACGGCATCAGCGGTGGGTTCCGCGACCGGGGCCGCTTCGGTCACGCTGCTGGCAGGAGCCGCTTCCGTGGCGGGCTCGGTGGCCCACGCCGGCGCGCCAACGGCAAGGCCGAGCACTACGGCGGCAATCAGGGGGTGGGGTGCGTTCATGTGGAGCTCCTTGGAAGGTTCGACCAATCGTCCTGGTCGATCCCCGTCCTGCCGCCCCACCGCAACCTGCCGCCACCTCCATGTCGTCTCGAACTGCGTTCCGTTGCAGTCTACATGCCAAGCGTTGCACGCCCCAGTGACCGACCGCAGAGCGGTGATCATCGTGTGGCCCGCAAATGCCGGCCGCGCGGGAGGCTATCGGCCGATGGACGCGTAACTTGAGTGCCGGCCGTCGTTCCGGCGCGACACCGTCTCCTCCGCGACCTTCCGGATATTGCTCCACACCGTCAGGTCGACCGCGAACCGATTCCGCTCCACCTCCACGTACTTCTCCATCAACAAGCGCAGCACCTGTGACGGGTGGTGATGCGACCGCCATGCGGCCTCCTTGAACCGGCTCCGCAGCTCATCCTCCACCTTCACCCTCATCCAAAGTTGCCAGACGCTAAAAATTCTACTCACAGCGCAGAGCGTCTCTGCTAAAGATCCTTCGCACTTTTTACCCCATCACTGGAACAGCATCGTCGCTCTCGACAACGAATGAATACACATCGTCATAATGCTTAAGTGGTGCCACCGGAAGCCACTGGTCGGGAACAAAGGGTGACGAGATGCGGACCTCATGACGATAATTCCATGCGATTTTTGCGTAAACAACGGCAACTGTGCAGATAAACGGCTCTGTTGTTCCGCTTTCTTCCTCTTGACGCCGTTTCATTACCTTTGGGTCAACAATCTGATCCAGCGCTTCCGCCATGCTCTCAACATCGCCATTAGCCAGCGCCAGATGGAAGCGATGATCTCCTTCATAGTCCCGCCTTCTTGGAGGAACTTCTCCAAGAAATTCCTCGCAGCGCCGAGCCAATGGTTCCCAATCGCCACGAAGCGCCAGCAACGTGTTGTAGTGGCAGTACTCGTTCATCCTTGGATTGTTACGACGCATAGCGGACAGCGTCCCACTTCCAGGTTGGAATGGATACTCAAACTGCTTATACCACTCAATGATGCCCGCATCGTCCGAGAGCAGGGGAGCTAGGTACACCGACGTGCGGCATTCCTTCCCTGGTCGTTCCTGATACAGCAGGCGGCGAATTTTCGCAGCAACATAGGACCACTGCTTCAGCCCCAAAAGGTCACTGTCCTCGTACCAAGAGAGCATCGCCCGTGCAATCGCGTGCATCTGAATCATGTCCTTGCAGGCGTATGGGTCTCCTGTATTGGACTCGATCAGGCGGAGGCAGTCGGCCGCATCGAATAGCTCCCCTGGCTGCATTCTGTAGTGGATCTTCTCGATCGCACTGCGCACTGCTTCATTGTATTTGCCACTTTCCACTGCCATCACCACCGATTAATGTTGACCATCACCAGCTCACCGGTGTCTTTGTTAACACCTGCCACTGCAATTTTGAGGCTGCCGTTCTTGATCGCGGCCCGGACCGCCGCCTCTGCCGGCGTGGGACCGACCTTGTTAAGGACGAATGATATCCAATCATCGGAAAGTTGCACCACTCCGGCGCTAGTGGACCCCAGCTGGATCGAGCCGTTATAGATTTGCTTCGAATCCAGAATCAACGTAACCGATCCATCTGCTGACTGCAGCACGTGGTCGAAGCCGTTGTTGCTGCCGTACTTGGTTCCTCCCAAGGAGATCAGCCCCTCCCGTTTGGCGATCATTTCGACGAGCTGCTCGGTCAGAACGCCGCTCTGATCGCCGTGGTCCCTGATCTGCTGTAGCAGCTTTTGCTCGGCACTAGTAGTCACATCGAGTGCGCAGCCACCGTCACACAATTTCTGCTTGTTCAGAAAGCCGCCTGCGGTAACAGTCTGCGCCGGTGCATTTAGAGCCTCTGCGATGGTGTTCTGAGCCACACGGCTTTCTGCGGCCTGCTCAGCCGCCTTGGCAGCAGCCGCAGCTGCTTCGTCACCGAACCTCCGAGTGAGTTGCTCCGCAAGATCCTCAGCTTTAGCAGCTGCACTTCCGCCCGCCAGCGCGGCACCACCAAACGACGCTCCGCCCAGTGCATCACCAGCTACGACGTCTGCTGCGAATGCGTAGGCCTTCTGACACAGGCCGGGCGACTTCATGCAAATGCCGCGAACGGCCGCGATTACCTCGGGTGCCACCAATGCCGTGCCGACTACAACACCGGCAGCTGTACCGACGCCACCTCGCTGGATTGTGTGCGCGTTGTACTCATCGATGGTCATGTCGCCATTCAACATTTGGCGCATCATGTGCATCTGTTCGCAATCATTCATTCCGTCGCAGGCGAATGAATCGCGATCATTCGTGTAGCGCCTGAGCTGCGACAGGGCGTACTCAATTGCGGTGGCGTCTTTGGAATCGCTGGCGATCAACAGCATGGAAGACGCAAAGCTCGCCAACAGCTGCGGATTCTTCGTCAGCAACCCCTTGTATATATCCTCGTTGTCGAAAGACTTCTGGGAGGCCACGAACAGGCTTTCACCCGAACGATTCACGGCGGCCCCCGTGCGCATCGCTCCTTCGATCAGGAATACATATGCATCCGCATCGGACTCGACGCCAACCTTGTCGAAGAGGTCGCTCCATTCCCTGTCCACCGTGCGCGCGGCCTCTGCGAACAGGCGCTGCTCAGCTTCCTGCACTGAGCATCCACATATTTCTGCATAAGCCAGTGCATTGTCCTTGATCCACTGCACCTCGTTCGGGTGCAGTTGGCGATTGAACTTTTCACCGGCAAGCGCCGTGGCTGCGCCGGTTCCGCCTGCGGTGGCACCGATTGCGAGGCTGACCAGTTCACGTACCCATTGCGATTCCGATTCGGTGAGTGGTCGCCCAAGCTCAGCAGCCCCGGCACCCAGCGCGCCCGACAGAAGATCACCGCCCCCCGCACTCGCTACGACGAGACCAGTAACCGCGTGAAGGATGGACTTGGCGGTTCCGCCGTCTTTCCAGAGATCGTACTGTCCCTGATTCGCGGCGATTACTTCATTCGCCTTGTTCAGGAGAGCTTGCGCGGCTGCTCGGTCACCCTCCGTTGCTCCTTCCTTGGCCAGCACCGTTTCTGCGGCAGCCACTGCTCTCTGCGCTTCGCGGTACTTGCTCGTCATTTCATCGGCGATGTCTCCGGCCGCACGGAAAGCAGCCTCGCTGGCCAGCTTGCCAGCGACCAGGTCACGCTGCACCTTCTCCAGGTCGAACTTGTTCGCCAGTCCCTCCTGCTGCAGTTCCGTTGCGGAGCGATCCAACCCATCCAACGCAGACGTATCCCCGTTGCGTACCACGACTGTTCCAGCGGAGATGTCGCTGCGGGTCGTGCTGCTCGCGGAATCCCCTTGTGGAACGCCCAGGCTGGGGCTTGCTCCCGGTCGGTTCCACTGCGTTTCGGTCGGCGCACCACTGTTCTGGCCGCCATTGCTCTGATCGCCAATCGACCCACTCACGGCAACGGAGCCGCCGAAGCTTCCTCCGCTGTAGTTGGAGTGGTTACTGAGGTCGGTAACACCCAGGCTTTCGGTTGACAGCAGGTTCTTGGACGGATCCGCCGTACTGGCGATGACCGCACCGTCCAGCTGGGTGTGGTTGCCCACATTGATCTGGTAGCCACCCGCCCCCGCACCGATGCCCGTCTGCTGGGTGGTGCTGTTGTAGCTGTTCTTGATGTCCGTCTGGTTGTAGCTGGCACTTCCGCTGCTCGCGCCGAAGCACAACGGCGGAATGCACAGCGACACCCCGACGCCACCGCTCTGGTCGCGCTGGTTGTAGTACTGGCTGTCCTGGCTGCTGCTCAGGGTGAGATCGCGGCCGATGTCGGCCAACACGGACTCACCCGTGGCCTGCGCGCCGACAAAGGTGGTATCGCGGCCGCTGCTCAATGACAGCTGGTTGCCGGCTTCCACCTGGGTTACCTGGTGGGTGGTGCCGTTGCCCTGCATCTGACCCTGCGATGCAGCGGCCGCAACTTCAATGGTGAAGCCATTCTGCGAGCCACCCAGGCCGAAGCCCACACCCACGCTGCCGCTGCCGCTCTTGCTGGTCCCGTCCTGCTGGTTGCTGCTCTGGCTGGACAGGAAGTTGATGTCGCGCGCGGCATCGAAGCTGGCGTTGTTACCCGCACTGATCTGCGCACCGCGCAGGGTGATGTCGCCGTTGGCGGCATACCCATCTGCACCGGTGGTGCCATCCCCAGTGGCGATCACGGTGACATTGCGTCCGGCCGAGACGGTGCTGCCCTGCTCGGTGGACTGCTGCAGCGTGCTGCTGCTTGAACCGCTGCTGCTGCCCACGCTGACGGTGACCTTCACCGCCGCACCGGTGCCCTGCATGGCGTCCTTGGCGGCGTACCCCGCCTGCGCGGCATACAGCGCAGCCAGGCGGTCATCGCCGGACTCGGACGCCCGTTGCGCGGATTCCGCCGCCTGTGCGGCCTGCACGCCGTAGCCGGACAGCGAGATCGTGCCGCCGGCCTGGTTCACGCGGTGGCGCTCGGCCTGGGTCAGCGTGTCCGTGGCGGCGTCGAGCACCACGTTGCGGCCGACCAGGGTGACATCGTTGCCGGCGGAAATATCCGCGCCGCGGGCGATGAGGTCTTCCTTGGCCACCAGCGTCACATCGCCGGTGTTGCTGCTCAGGCTGGTGCGGACGCTGTTCTGGTCGGTCTTCTGGCCGTTGACGTCGTGCAGTTCATTGCGCACGCCGGTGCTGCCGCTGTAGCCGGTACCGCCGAGGTCGCCGATCTGCTTGCTGCGCTGGGTTTCCTGCCAGCTCTGGCTGATCTGGCCCGGCAGCAGTTCAATGCCGCCCTTCTCTGCCAGCACATTGAGCGCCTTCTCGGCGGCGACCTGCGCCCCCTGCAGGGTGATGTCACCCTCGCGGCTGATCAGGTTGATCTTGTCGGCGTTGATGGTGCTGCCGGTCTGGCCGATGACCTGCTGGTTGCTGCTGCCTTCGCCGCTGCCGCTGTTGTACGGCGACATGCGCACGCCGCTGCTGTTCGGCCCACCCTGCACGTGGCGGATCATGTCGCCCGGCGAGATGGAGCTGGCCCCGTACTGGTGGACGCTGGACGAGCTGTTCTGCCCGTTGGACTGGGTGTCCACGCTGGTCAGCAGCATCACGTGACGCTGGGCGTCCAGCGTGGCGGTACCGCCGGCGGCGATGGAGCTGCCGGCCACGGTGATGTCGCCTTCGGTGGCGCGGATGCTCACGTTGCCGGCAGCGTTGAGGCTGCTGCCGCGCTGGGTGGTGGTTTCCACCGCCACCGCGCCCTGGCTCTTGCTGCTGCCGTAGCCCACGTTGATGCCGGGCAGGGTCAGCCCGGCCGCGCCCATTTCCTTCAGGTAGCCATTGGCCTTGTCCGCGTCGCTGCCCGAGCTGTTGCTCACCTGCTGCAGGTTGCGGATGGTGTCGATGGGCGTGCCGGTCAGGGTGGCGGACAGACCCTTGCTGCGGCTGCTCTGCGTGGCGGCGTAGCGCTCGCTTTCCTCCGCCGGGTTGATGGTGACGTTCTTGCCCTGGATGGCGATGTTGCCACCCTCTCCCAGTATGTCCGTGACGGCACGGCCGGCGAGAATGTCGCTACCGCTCACGGTGACGTCGCCGCCCGCAATGAGGCTGACGTTGCCGGTCAGGCTGCCCAGCATGCTGGCGCTGCGGGTGGTCTGCTCCAGCGAGGTGGAGACGCTGCCCTTCTGGCTGCCAGCGGTGATGCCGATACCGCCGAAGCCACTGACCCCGCCGCCGCCGAACAGGCCGGACTTCTTCCTGGTCTCGTCGAAGGTCTCGCTGTGATGCTCGGTGGCCGCTTCGACGGTGATGTCGCGGTTGGCTGCCAGCAGCACGTCGCCGGTGGCACCGACCTGCACGCCCGTGGCACTGATGTCGCGCCCGGCGGCGATCTGCACGGTGTCGCCACTCAGGGTGGTGCCCACCGCGTAGGTGTCCGAGGAGGTTTCGCGGGTGGTGGTGGTCTTGCTGGAGAAGGTTTTCTTCTTCTTGCTCCAGGTCTCCTGCTCGAAGGTGTGGTCCTCCTCGGCGGTGTTCAGCACCACGTCCCGACCGGCGGAGATGGCCACGGCTCCGGCGTCGCTCACCACCGTGGCGGCGGTGAGGGTCGCATCCTGCCCGGCCACCAGCGCGACGTCGCCGCCGGCCTTGAGCGTGCTGCCGTGCACGGTCTGGTCCAGCGTTTCGGTCTGCTGCGAGTAGCGCTTGCGGCGGATGTCGGTTTCGCTGGTGTTGGTGGTGGTGACCTCGCCCACGTTCAGGTCGCGACCGGCCACCACGGCCAGTGCGTTGCCGGCACTGAGCTCGGCCGCATTGAGGTTGACGTCGCGGCCGGCCTGCACCGCCATGCTGCCGCCGGCTTCCAGACCACTGGTCTGGAGGGTCTGGCGCGTGCTCTCGGTGTTCTTGTACCGGCTGCTCTGCTCGGTGGTGAGCACGTTGAGGTTGATGTCGTTGCCGGCGGTGGCGCTGAGCCCGTTGCCGGCCTTCACCTGCACGGCGGTCAGGGTGAGGTCGTTGCCGGCCTGCAGGCCCAGGCTGCCGCCCACGTCCAGCGTGGTGCGGTTGAACAGCTCACCCGATGCCCCGCTCTGCTGCGTGGTCAGGTTGAGGTCGCGCCCGGCCTGCAGGGCGGCATTGCCCTTGGCGCTGGTCTGCGTACCGACCAGTGAAAGGTCGCGGCCGGCCACCAGTTCCAGTCCACCGGTGGATTCGATGCGGGCCACGCCGAGGCTGGCGACGCTCTGCAGGTCGCGGCCGGCGACCAGGCTGATGCTACCGCCCTGGATCAGGCCATCCTTGTTGATGATGTCTTCCACGGCGGACACGCGCACGCTGCCGCCCGAGGTCATCGCACCGCGATCGTTCAACAGGCTGCCGGCATCGATCGACAGACGGCTGTCGGCCGCGATCATGCCCTGGTTGTTCACGTTGTTCGCGCGGATGTCCACGCTTTCGCCGGCAATGGCGGCACCGCCCAGCTGCAGGCGGTCGGCGGTGGCCTGGCTCAGGTACACGACCGGCACCAGCACCTGCTGGCCACCCACTTCCTGGGCGACCATCCAGACGATGTCTTCGTCCAGCGCGGCCATCTGCTCGGCCGACAGGGCGATGCCCACGGTGAGCTGCAGGCGACCGGCTTCGGCGACGCCGCCGTCCATCATGGCGCGGTACTGGTCCATGCCGTTGTCGAGGTCGGACTCGAGGTACTTGCGGCCGGTGAGGCCGGTGATCTGTTCCAGCACCAGGCGCTGTTCGTAGAAGTCATCGCCCAGGCGCTTGAGGCGCTGGTCGGGGTTGAGGTTGAGCTTCTCGAACATGTAGTCCGAGCCCAGCCATTGCCCGTAATTGGCGAAGCGCGGGTCGGTTTCCACCAGCCAGCGCTGGTTGCCCGGGTCCACGGTGTACAGGCCGCTGCTCGGCGGCAGCAGGCCCGGGAGCGGGTTCTGCGCGCTGCCCACGACCTGCGGCGGCTTGACCACGCCGCTGGTGCCCGGAGCGGGCACGCCCACCTGCGCACCCTGGCCGTTGCCGGACAGGCTGCCGGTGGCGGGGCCGTTGGCCACGCCGGTGACGGGGGCAGGGGCACCGGCATTGCCGGTGGCAGTGCCGGCCTGGGTGCCGTTGCCGAGGGTGGGAACATAGGCGCCCACGCCGTTCCAGCCGCCGATGTCGGCGGCATTGCCGCTGCTGCCGGCGTTGATGACGGTGTTGTTGACGTCGCGGGCTTCGATGATGACGTTGCGGCCAGCGGTGATGCTGGCGTTGCCGCCGGGAACCGCCACTTCCTTGGTGACGGTGGAGGTGCCCAGCGAGCCCGTTACCCAGCGCGGCTCCTCCTGGCACTCCAGGTCCCACCGGCAGGTCTGGTACTCCAGCTCGTACTCGGACGTGCGCCGGATGGTCTTGGTCGCGGTCAGGCCTACATTGTTGACCACCCCGGCCCAATCCGCCGGGTTGTTGCTGCTGGACGAACCGCGCCCGTTGATGGACAGGTTGGTGCCAGCGGCAATCGAGGAATAGATGTTGTCGACGTTGCCGCCGGCAATCTGCATGTTGCGGCCGGACAGCAGTTGACCGGCGGCGCTGGCGGCGATGATGCGCGTGCCTTCCAGCACCGTGTCGGTGTGGGTCACCCCATGCGGACGCCAGATGAAACACGGCGACTGGGAGCTGCAGTAGCGATCACGGAGGTCGCTTAGGTCGTTTTCCTCCCAGAACTGCCCGGCATCCGGATCACCAGCCTGATCCGCCTCGGTGTACACCTTCTGCTCGTACTGCATCACCCGGCGCTCGTTGCGCACGCCCAATGCCTGCAGCACCAGGTCGCGCTCGGCCTGGATGCGGCCGGAGCGGTTGAGGATCTGCTGCGCGTTGCCGCCCGAGCGTCCGCCGATGCGGATGTCGTTGATGCTGTACAGCTCGCCGTCGAGGTTGTTGAAGACGTCGGCGTTGATGGCCAGTGTGCCGGTGGTGGCGATGAGGCCTTCGTTGTAGTCGCGTGCAGGCACAGCGGTGCCCAGCTCGCGGCCGTTGGTGACGGTGCCGGCGTTCAGGGTGACCTGGTCGCCCATCACGGTGGCGGTGTTGGTGAACCAGGCACTGGTGGCCACGACCACATCACCTTCGATGCGCCCGGCGTTGTTGATGCCCTGGCTGGCCGACAGCGTGGCGCTGGCCGTGCCCGCGCCGTTGCCGGCGCTGATGGTGCCGGCGGCGGTGTTGTCGATCTGCGTGGCGCTGAGCTCCAGGGCTCCGTTGGTCTCGATGCGCCCCTGGTTGGTGAGCGTGCCGGCGACGTTGAGCGCCAGGCGGCCGTTGCTCTGCAGCTGCTGGCCGTTCTGGTGGGTGTAGTTGCCGGCCAGGTGCAGTTCCAGCTCGGTCCCGCCGAACAGGCGGCCGTTGGTGCCCTGGAGGGCCTGCAGCTGCGCCCACAGCTGCTGGTAGGCGCTGATTTCGCCGCTGGCGTTGTTCAGCGCGCCCAGATACAGGCGGCTGCTGCGGGTGATCAGGCGGCCACCGGTGTTGTCCAGGCTGGCGGCACGCAGGGTCAGCAGGTTGCCGACGGAGAGTTCGCCCGCGCCGTTGAACACGCTGGCACCGGCGTTGTCCAGGGTCAGGTCCGCACCGGCATGCACGCGCCCGCTGCGGTTGTCCAGCTGACTGGTCTGCAGCACGGCGCTCTGGCCGGCCACCAGCTTGCCGCGCTGGTTGTTGAGGGTGCTGGCGGTGAGCTGCACATTGCCGGCGGTGCTGCCGAGCACACCATCGCTGTTGTCCAGCGCACCGGTGCTGTTCACGGTCAGCGTGCTGTCGCCGTTCACGACCACGCGGCCGCCGCGGTTGTCCACGGACGCCGCCGTGACCCCGGCAGCGCCCTGCGCTTCCACGCTGCCCCCCTGGTTGTCGAGTACGCCATCGGCGTCGAGCTGCAGCTGGTTGCCGGCGTACAGCAGGCCGCCGCCATTGCGCAGGTCGCCGTTGACGTCCAGGGTGAGGTTCTGGCGCGCGTAGAGGTTGCCGCCCTGGTTGCCCAGGCCGGCGGTGGTGACTGTCGCGGTGCCTTCCGCACCGATCAGGCCATCGCGGTTGTCCACGCTGGCCGCAGTGATCTGCAGGGTGCCTGCCTGGCGCTGGGCCAGAGTACCGGCCACGTTCTGCAGCGCCTGGTTGGCGCGCAGCTGCAGGTTGCCGACCGCGTCGATGCGGCCACCGTTGTTGATGATCTGGTCGGCGCGGATATCGGCGTTGCCGCCGGCACTGATCGTGCTGCCGCCGCTGTTGGTCAGCTGTCCGGTCACGGTCACGGCCATTGCGCCATTGCCCACGATCAGGCCGTTCTGGGTGTTGTCCAGCTGGCCAGCGCGCACGGTGGTGGTGCCGGTGCCGGCGTGCTCGATGCGACCGCCGCTGTTGGAGAGCGTGGCCACGTCCACGGTGAGGTTGCTGGCGTTGGCGGCGATGCGGCCGCCGTCGTTGCGCAGCGCACCGGTGAAGCTCAGCGTCAGCGCGTTGTTGCCGGTCTGGATCAGCTCGCCGGCGCGGTTGTCCAGTGCCGCAGCGAGCAGACCCAGGCGCGCGGCCTGCAGGGAGCCGCGCTGGTTGATCAGTTCGCCCACGGTTTCCAGCTGCAGCAGACTGGCCGCCACCAACGTGGCGTCGCTGGTGTCGAGCGTGCCCGTGGTGGCGCGCGCCACCAGCTCGCCGCCGGACCAGACCACGCCATTGCGCAGGTCCAGACCACTGCCCTGCAGCGAGACGCGCTGCCCGGCGTGCACCTTGCCCGACTGCAGCAGCAGTCCCGTGGCGGTCAGGGTTGCCTGACCGGTCGTGCCCAGCGCGCCATTGGCGGCCAGGCCGGCCACGATCTGGCCGCGGTTGTCGATGGTGGTGCCAGTGGCGGTGACGTTGCCGCTGGCCAGCAGGCGGCCGGTGTTCTCCAGAGCGTTGGCCTGCAGCGCGATGGTGGCGGCCTGCACGCTGCCGGTGGTGCGCAGCGTGGTGCCGGCGTCGGCGGTGACGGTACCCGTGGCGTAAACGTCGCCCTCGCTGGTCAGGGCCTGGCCGGCGTGCAGCGTGATGTTCGCGCTGCTGTCGAGGTTGCCGGCAAGCAGCAGATCGCGCTGCGCACCGAGCGTTACGTTGCCATTGGCGTAGGCCTTGCCGCTCTGGCGCAGCGTGCCGCCGGCCTGTGCGTCGAGGGTGCCGGCGGCGATGGTGCGCCCGCCGATGATCAGGTCGCCGGTGGTGGCCAGGGTCACGTTGGCGGCTTCGCTGCCAAGGTCGCCGCTTCTGTCCAGCGAAGCGGCCTGCACGGCGAGGTTCTGAACGGCGACCAGGCTGCCGCGGTTGTCGAGGGTGGTTCCCGCTACGACGTCGGCGCGGCCGGCACTGTAGGCGGCCCCGCGGTTGTCGATGCTGCCCGCGCGCAGCGCGAGTGCGCGCTGCGCGTAAAGGTTGCCCGCATTGCTGGCGGCCTGCAGAACCTCGATGTCCAGCACGTCGGCACTGGAGATATCGCCGTTGGCCAGGTTCTGCAGCGCCTGTGCACGCACGGTCAGCGCTGCGTCGCTGGCGATCACGCCCGCGTTGCTCACGGTGCCGGCGCTGTTCAGGCGTACCGACTGCGCGCCGTAAACGATGCCGCTGTTGTCCATGCGCGCGGCGTCAACGTCCAGCTGCCCGGTGGCATGCAGCCGGCCGGCGTTGTCCAGCGTGCCGGTCGTGGTGGCCTTCAGCTGGCGTGCCAGCGCGATGCCCTGCGCGGTCTGGGTCAGCGTGCCGGCCTGCAGCTCAAGCTGGCGACCGGCTTCCAGGCGTTGGCGGTTGGTCAGCGCTTCGGCGATGACCTGCAGGTCGCCGTCGCTGACGACCTCACCGGCGTTGTCGAGCTGGGCCGCGCGCAGGGCGATGGTATTGCCGGCGCGCAGGCGACCGGCGGCGGCATTGTCCAGGCGACGCGCGGCGGTGATGGCGAGCGTGTCGCTGCCCATCAACGTGCCCCGGTTGTCGAGCTGGCCCACCTTCAGCGTGGCTGTATCCGCTGCGATCACGCCACGGTTGATGAGCGTGTCGGCGTCGAGCGTCAGCGCGTTCTCCGCGATCACCTGGCCGGCATTGTCCAGCGTGCCGCTGACCGCGAGGCGTGCGTTGCCACCGGCAGAGAGCTCGGCGCTCGCCGCCTGCTGCAGCTGGCCCGCGGTAAGGGTGAGGGTGTTTGCTGCGCCGATCAGGCCGCTGTTGGTGGCGGCACCGGTCACGGTGATCGCGGCGTCGCGCTGGCCGTAGATCTGGCCGCGGTTGTCGAGGCTGCCGGCGGTGATGCCGGTGCTGGTGGCACCGACGATGGTGCCGGCATTGTCCAGGCGGCCATTGGCGGTGAGCTGCACGGCATTCTGTGCGGCGAGGCGTGCGCCCTGCTGCTGGGCGATCTGTTCAGCGCGCGCCTGCAGCTGGCCGGCGGCGACCACCTGGCCGCTGTTGGTCAGCGCCTGTCCGGCACGCAGGTCGATGTTGCCCCGGCTTTCGATCTGGCCTGCCAGACGCAGGTTGCCGTCGGCTCCCAGCTGCACGCGGCCGGCCAGCAGGGCGGCGGAACTGTCCAGGTTCCGGGTAGCGCTGACCTCGAGGGTGTTGGCGGCCGTGATGCTGTTGCCGAGTGCAACATCGGTGCCACGCAGGCGCAGGTCGTTGTTGGCCTGGGTGGCTCCGCTGATGCTCAGGGCGGTGGCGCTGCCCACGGTGACGTTGCCGGCGGCGGCGGTGCGGCCGGTCAGCTGCACATCGCCGTTGCTGGTCAGTACGAAGTCGCCTGCGGTGGCCACGAGTGCCCCGGCGCTGCGCACGCCCATACCGGCCTCGGTGCCGACCAGCCGGATCTTGCCGGCATACATGCCGCCGAGGGCCGCGACGTCCAGACCGAAGCCCGGCGCGGTGCCCTCGCCCTGGATGGCGCGGGTGGCAAGGGTTTCGTAGTCGATCTGGTTGGTACCGGTAACGACGTTGGCTTCCTTCGCCCACAGCCCGGCGTTGATTTCCACCGCACGCGCCAGCAGATCGATGCGCTGCAGGTTGTCGGCGTCCAGCCCGGCACCTTCCAGGCGGATGGTGCCGCGCCCGACCTGGAACGCGGAGAGGCTGCCGTCGCCGCCGAACAGCGGCGTACCCGTGGTCAGCACACCACGGGTGGTGTTGATGAAACCGCACCCGTCGCAGGTGATGCCGTTCGGGTTGGCGATGATCACCTGCGCTGCGGCACCGGCCACTTCCACGTGCCCCTGCAGCATGGAGCGGTTGCTGGAGGTGACTTCGTTGAGGATCAGCCGCGCCGACTGTCCCGGCTGCAGGTTGCTGTTGCCCTGGATGTAGCCGGCAAGCTGGGTCTGGGTGGTACCGGCGCTGTTGTTGAGCACCTGGCCCTGGCGGCCCACGTTGTAGTCGTCGAAGCGGTTATGCGAGACACCGCCCGGGTTGGGCGCGGCAATCTGCACCACCGGCACCCCGTTTGCCGCCGCCTCGGTGCGGGTGGGGCCACCGGCTTGTGGCTGCACCTGCGCGAATGAGCTGAACGGTCCACCGAATACTGCGGTGATCACGGCAGCCAGAACGCCCATTTTCCAGCGCGAGCCGGACAGCGACGGGAGGGAACGGCGGCGGGTATCGAGCAGACGGGTCTTCATGACAGGTCATCCATGTCTGGAACGGGGTACTGCGCTGAGGCGGTGCTACTGCGGTGTTAGAACTGTGCTGCCAGGCGGAAACCAACCACCCGGGATTCGCTCTGTGCGCGGATCGCGCGTGGTGCGTCCAGCGGAACGCCGACGAAGGCATCCCAGTCCAGATTCAGCGCCTGGCCGCGTGCACCTACATGCGCACCCACCATGTTGCCGCCGGCGATTCCCTGCACGGCGTTGGTGGCGATGTGGCCGACGTCGATCCCGGCATAGGGCGAGAAGCGGCGGTGCAGGCTGAAGTTGAGGCTGTTGCGCCAGTAGCCACCGGTGGCACCGCCCATCATCACTTCGCCATCGAAGCCGTTGACGGTGTAACGGCCGCCGATGCTGATGAACTCCGAGCCGTACAGCGGGTCGGAGGTCCACTGGTAGCGCAGCGCGCTGTTCCAGTAGATCGGACGCGGTCCCTGCAGCACGGGCGCGCCGACACCGATGTCCACGCTGGTGATGCCGTAGCGGAACGTGGGGGCTTCGGGATCGCGCCCGGGTGCGTCGTCGTCGCCGCCCAACCAGGGCAGGCCACGGCGGTGGGCCAGGCGCAGGTCGGCCTGCAGGCTGCCGAGATACTGCCGGTGCAGCAGGGCCAGTTCGGCCGAGGTGGTACGGCGGCGCTGACCGGTCAGCTCGTTGCCCTCGATGTAGCTGCGCGAGTGGCGCTGGGCCAGACGCAGCTCCATGCCGGTGCGGTAGCTCTGGCCGCGTGACAGCAGGCGCTCAACGGTCAGGTCGAGGCTGCGCGAGCGACCCGTACTGCTGAAGTCCTCGGCGTTGCCGCGGATGATCTGTGCGTAACGCGAGCCGTAAGTGCTGGTCGAGAAGCGCCAGTTGCCCAGCGGCGCGGTCCATGAGGCGTTGTAGCCATGCGTGCCCTTGCCGCGCTCGGCACTGCCGTCGCTGTTGGTGCCGACGGTCAGCATGTCGTTGATGCCCAGAAGGTTGTCGGCCCACACGGTGGCCCCGGCCTGCTGCTTGCCGGTGCCTTCGCTGCCGGCGTCGTCCAGCGACAGCGCGGCGCGCCAGCGGCGTGCCTGCTTCAGGGTGATGACCACATCCGATTCGCCAGGCTCCTCGCCGGGCACCAGCTCCATGTTCGCGTCCTGTGAGGGCACGCGCTTGAGCTGCTCCAGGCCCTGTTCCAGGGCGCGCAGGTTGAGCACGTCACCCGGCCGCGCCGGGAAGGCGCTTTTCCAGCGCGCGTCGCCCGGCCCTTCTTCAGCAAAACGGATCTGGCGGATCACGCCGGGGACGAGCTGCAGGCGCAGCGTACCTGCGCCGAGGTTCTGCTCGGGCAGGCCGATCCGGGTGGTGACATAGCCTTTGGCCAGCACCAGGTCGGAGGCGCGGCGCACCATGAGGGCGATGCCTTCCTGGCCGATGCAGCGGCCGGTGTACTTTTCCAGATAGCGCTGCGCGAACCCGAACTGCTCGCGGTGGGCACCGTCGAGCACGATCGCGTCGATCTGGAAGCAGGGGGTTTCGTCGGGCAGGTCGGTGGCGCGGAGATCAGGTGCCGCGGGCGTACCGGGTGCCGTCACTTCGGGGATGGCCTGCCGCTCCGCGCGCTCACGCGCCTCACGCTCGGCACGTTCGCGAAGCTCCTGCTGGTCGGCCAGGGAAGGCGGGCCCTGCTGGGCCCAGCCGGTGGCCGGTACTGCAACGCAGGCCCCGATCACGATCAAGGCGGTGCCGAACCGGCTCCACACTGTTGGTGCTGCTGCATCCATTCGGTCTGCGCTTCCTTGTGAGAGCCCGGCCTTCCTGACCACTGCGTCACACCGCCGGGTTTCAACCTACGGCGGCGTACGTATCAATGCGCGACTGTAGCCGATGTTAACAAGTCGTGAAAGAGGAAGGCGACGAGCGGTCGGTCGTACCGGCTTATCGGCAGCGGGCGGCGGAACTTGAGGGGCTCATTGGCAGCCTGCCGTGGAGC
>JAEWLO010000101.1 GCA_023457475.1 Pseudomonadota bacterium
CAGCTTGAGGATGCGCTTGTACTGGTCCAGCCAGGAGTCGGCACGCACGTAGCCGTGGCGCTCCAGCGGGTAGGGCGCGATGCTCCAGTTGTCCTTGTGCAGCTCGATCAGCTTCTGGGTCAGGTTCACCGAGTCCTGGAAGAACACGTTGTCGTCCATCATCCCGTGCGCGATCAGCAGGTTGTCCTGCAGGCCCTCGGCGTACTCGATCGGCGAGGAGATGCGGTACGCCTCCGGGTCGATGTCCGGCGTGTTGAGGATGTTGGAGGTGTAGCCGTGGTTGTACTGGTGCCAGTCGACCACCGGGCGCAGGGCCGCGCCGGCCTTGAAGGTGCCCGGGGCCCGGAACAGCGCCATGAAGGTCATGAAGCCGCCGTAGGAACCCCCGTAGATGCCGGCATGGTCACGGTCGCCCTGCTGGTTGGCCACCAGCCACTCCAGGCCGTCCTTGTAGTCTTCCAGCTCCGGGTGACCCATGTTGCGGTAGATCGCGGTGCGCCAGTCGCGGCCATAGCCCTCGCTGCCGCGGTAGTCCATGTCCAGCACCACGTAGCCCTTCTGCACCAGCAGGTTGTGGAACATCTGCTCGCGGAAGTAGGCCGGGTAGCGCTGGTGGACGTTCTGCAGGTAGCCCGCGCCGTGCACGAACATGGCGATCGGGTACTTCTTGCCGGGTTCCAGGTTCTCCGGGCCGTAGTACTTGGCCCAGACCACGCCGGCCCCGTGCTTCGAGGGCACCTGCACCAGCTTCGGCTGGATCCACTCGCGCGCCTTGAAGGCCGCGGTGCGGGTGTCGGTCAGCACCTTGGCCTGGCCACCGGCGGCGGGCACCACGGCCAGCTGCGCCGGCAGGTAGGCTCCGGAGTACCGCACCAGCAGCTGGGTGCCGTCCGGCGACAGGGAGAAGTCTTCCACCCCGTTCAGCGCGGTCAGCTCGCGGACCTTGCCACCGGCACCGTCCACCGCGCAGACCTCATAGTCGCCCGGGCTCTGCAGGTTGCACAGGAAGTAGAAGCCGTTGCCGTCGGCGCTGGGGACCGGCATCGAGGTTTCCCACTTGCCGCTGGTCAGTGCCTGCGGCTTGGCGGTGCCCTGCTGGGTGTACAGGTGCGAGTAGCCGGATTCTTCCGACAGCAGCCACAGCGTGCGGTTGTCCTTCGACCAGCCGAAATCGTTGAAGCCCCAGTTGATCCAGGCGGCGTCGGTCAGGCGGTGGCGGTTCTGCAGCGTGCCGTCGGTCGGGCTGACGCTGGCGATCCAGCGGTCCTTGTTGTCGTTGGCGCGCAGCATGACGGCGGCCTGCTGGCCGTCGGCGCTCCAGCGCACGCCGGGTGCACCCGGGCCGCCCAGCACCTGCAGCGGGCGATTGCCCTTCAGCGCGTCCTTGCCTGCCTTCCTGCGCAGCGCGGCCAGCGGGTCGGTGCCGATGCCCGGCAGGCCGTCCAGCGACAGCGGCTTGACCGTGCCGGCCACCACGTCCACCAGCCACAGGGCATTCGGTTCGGCCCCGTTGCGGCCGACGCGGGTGCGGGTCTCTTCGAATTCCTCGTAACCGGATTCGGTCACGTACTTGGGCATCTTGCCGCTGCGGCCGTCATCGAAACTCTGCGGCTTGGTCACCACGATCAGGTTGCGCAGGTCGGGGGAGAGCGCGCTGTCGACGATCTCCACGTCGCTCCCCAGGTACACCGGGCCCGGCGCACGGGTGCTGTCGGCGCGCCGCCAGCTGTTTTCCTGGGCCTTGAGCGCGTCGCGCTGGGCGCGGTCGTTGCGCAGCGTGGCCAGGGTGCGCAGCTGCTGGTCGCGCAGCACGTCGGCCTTCGGCGCGTCGTCCGGGTTCTTCTCGGCCTTCAGGCTGGCCACCTGCTGCACGCCGCTGCCGGCGGGCCAGTGGAACCAGTCCTGGCCGGTGCGCCAGATCACGCCGCCGTCGCGGGCGAAGCCGACCGCGCTGGACTTCGTGGTGCTGCGGGTCAGCTGGGTCAGGGTGCCGGTACGCAGGTCGCGCAGGAACACGTCGCCGTTGCGCACGAAGGCCGCGCGCTGGCGGGTGCTGTCGTACACCGGGCTGTCCACGTCCAGGCTGCCGCGCTGGTCGTCGGCCACCTGCACGGCGGCCCCGCCGTTCACCGGCTGGCGGAAGGTGTCGCGTACCGGGCTGGCGGTCCGCTTCAGCTGGTACTCGACCTGCTGGCTGTTCCACGACCACCAGGCGCTTTCCACCGGCGGCCCGATCCAGTCCGGGTCGGCCATGGCCTGTTCGATGGTGATCGGCGTCGGTGCCGCGTGGGCCGCGCCACCGAGGGCGGCAAGCAGCAGCAGGGACAAGGGCAGCGTTCTGGGCATTGCGGGCAGCACCGTGAAGGAAAAAACCCAGCAAGGTTAACAGCCGTCGGAGGCCCGGGCAGGGGCCACAGGTCATGGGCTCTGCCTATGACCTGTGGCCTCGCGCATTCCACGTTGACCCCGCGCCGTTGGCGCGCCCCCCTCAACAAGAAGGGGGCTCTTCACCAGACAGAATTCGTCGACCGGACGGATCGTAGAGCCACGCCCTGCGTGGCTGCGCGCCATGCCCGAAGCCTGCGACAGAATGAAGCAGCGCGTCACCGGGTCGCATGTCCTCTTCACGGAAACCGGCCCAAACTGGTGCGGTTTCCAGCCCCCGCCAGGAGCCGTCCCGTGGACGCGTTGTTGTTGTCCCGGATCCAGTTCGGATTCGTCATTACCTTCCATGTGCTGTTTCCCGCCTTCACCATCGGCACCGCCAGCTGGCTGGCGTTCGTGGAAGGGCAGTGGCTGCGCACGAAGAAGCCGATCTGGCGCGAGCTGTACTTCTTCTGGCAGAAGATCTTTGCCGTGTCCTTCGGCATGGGCGTGGTCAGCGGCATCGTCATGGCCTTCCAGTTCGGTACCAACTGGCCGCGCCTGAGCGAGGTGGCCGGCAGCGTGATCGGGCCACTGCTCACCTATGAAGTGCTCACCGCGTTCTTCCTCGAGGCCAGCTTCCTCGGCGTGATGATGTTCGGCTGGGGCAAGGTCTCGCCGCGCCTGCACTTCTTCTCCACCTGCATGGTGGCGCTGGGCACGCTGTTCTCCACCTTCTGGATCCTGTCCTCCAACAGCTGGCTGCAGACCCCGGCCGGCTACCAGATCATCGACGGCATCGTGCACCCGCAGGACTGGTGGCAGGTGGTGTTCAACCCGTCCTTCCCGTACCGGCTGGCGCACATGGCGCTGGGCTCGTTCATCACCACCTGTTTCGTGATCGGTGGCATCGGGGCCTGGTACCTGCGCAAGGGCACTCATGTGGAAGCCGGGCGCACCATGCTGCTGGCGGCGGTCGCGTTCGCCGCGCTGACCGTACCGGTACAGATCTTCGTGGGCGACATGCATGGCCTGAACACGCTCAAGCACCAGCCGATGAAGATCGCCGCGGTGGAGGCGCACTGGCATGCCGAGGAGGAGGGCGAAGGCGTGCCGCTGGTGGTGTTCGCGGTGCCCAACCCGAAGGAGGAGCGCAACGACTTCGAGATCGCCATTCCGCGCCTGGGCAGCCTGATCCTCACCCATTCGCTGGACGGCACCTTCGACCCGCTCACCTCGGTGCCGGCCAGCGACCGCCCGCCGGTGCTGCCGGTGTTCTTCGCCTTCCGCATCATGGTCGGGCTGGGCACGCTGATGCTGGTGCTGGCGTGGCTGTCCGCGTTCCAGTGGTGGCGCGGGCGACTGCTGGAATCGCGCTGGCTGGTGCGCGGCTGGAACTGGATGCTGCCCAGCGGCTTCATCGCGCTGGTGTCGGGCTGGTTCGTCACTGAAATGGGACGGCAGCCCTGGGTGGTGTACGGCGTGCTGCGCACCGCCGATGCGGTCGGGCCGCAGAGCGCGTGGATGACCGCGCTGTCGCTCGGCGTCTACGTCGTCGGCTACGCCTTCGTCTTCGGCTGGGGCATCTGGTACCTGGTCAAGATCGTCCGGACCGGTCCCAAACCGCATGCGCCCGCACCGGATCTGGAGGAGGGCAGCCATACCCCGGCGCGTCCGCTGTCCGGGGCCGACGAACCGCTGGAGGAGCGCTGAGATGGACATGACAACCTGGCTGCCGGTGGCGTGGTTCGCGGTGATCGGCTTCGGTGTGCTGATGTATGTGGTACTGGACGGTTTCGTGCTGGGCATCGGCATCCTGGCCCCGATGGCCGAAAGCGAAGAACAGCTCGACGTGATGATGAATACCGCCGCGCCGATCTGGGACGGCAACGAAACCTGGCTGGTGCTGGGCGGAGCGGGGCTCATGGCCGCCTTCCCGAAGGCGTATGCGGCGCTGCTCTCGGCGCTGTACCTGCCGGTGCTGCTGCTGGTGGTGGCGCTGGTGTTCCGCGGGGTGGCGTTCGAATTCCGGTTCAAGGCGCACCGTTCGCGGCGTCTGTGGAGCGTGGCGTTCGGGCTGGGCTCGCTGCTGGCCGCGTTCGCACAGGGGGTGATCCTCGGCGCGCTGGTGCAGGGGCTGAACGTGGTGGA
>JAEWLO010000102.1 GCA_023457475.1 Pseudomonadota bacterium
ATCCAGCACCACCCAGCACGTCCAATGCGCAGCCGCACGTTCCACGAGGAGCCCGTGATGATCGCTTTGTTCAAAGGTTTGGGTTTACTGCTTCAGGACAACGAGCTCTACCGCAGCCCGTTCGAAAAGCAGGTCGCGCATTGGCGCAACAAGAGTGAGCAGCAGATCCGTGAAGAAGTCTCCACCCTGGCCAAGGCCAAGGGCCAATGGCTGATGGCGTCGATTGTCGGCTGGCAGGCGGCCTCGCTGCTGATCCTGGGCCTGATCGCCAACTACCTGTGGAAGGACGACTTCCATATCACCTTCACCCGCGTGGTGATCGTGTTCGGCTCCTGGGTGTCCATCCTGTTCGTCATCTGGTTCATGGCCAACATGTTCGACCACACCGCCGGCTTCGAGCGCTGGATGAAGGCCTTCAACAGCCGCGCGCGCATCACCTCCGACGCGGACAGCGTGGAATGCGTGGCCGAAGCGCTGGACATGGCGCAGCACTATCCGGAAGTGCTGGACTACAAGCAGGCGGTCACCGCGCGGCGCGAGCTGCGGCACGAGGACATCCGCATCATGCGCGAGATCGGGCGCATGAAGCAGCATTCCGAGCTGGTGGCCCACCTGAACCATGTGGGTGAGCTGGATGGCGGGCATCCGATGCATCTGCAGCCGGCGTTCTGATGGAACATGGCCGGCCTTCCGTGGGCCGGCCAACGGCCGGCGCTACCGCTGGCCCGTTACATGCCGCGGAACAGGCTCATGAACGGCTGGCTCACGTTCAGCACCTCCGGGCGTTGTTTCAAGCGCAGCTGACCGCGCCCGGTGTCGTCGCGGGTGACCGCCGCCACCGCCTTCATGTTGACGATGGTGGACCGGTGGATCTGCCGGAACCGCTGCGGGTCCAGGACTTCCAGCAGTTCGCGCAGCGGCGTACGCAGCAGGCTCTCACCCGCCTCGGTCACCACCGTGGTGTATTTGCTGTCGGCGCGGAAGTAGACGACGTCTTCCAGCATGATCAACTGCGTGTCGCGGCCGTTGCTGGCCGTGATCCACGCCAGCGGCGGCGCGTGGCCTTGCGCTCCCGGTGCCTGGCCGAGCCGCTGCAGCAGCTGTTCCAGCATCGCGTTGTCCGGCCGGCCCATCTGCATGCGCGCGAGGATCCGCTCACGCGTGGCCAGCAGGCGCTCGTCGCTCACCGGCTTGAGCAGGTAATCCATCGCGCCCTGCTCGAACGCATCAATGGCGTACTGGTCATAGGCGGTCACGAACACCACCTGGGTGCGCGGACTGATCTCCGGCAGCGCACGCGCGACCTCGATGCCGCTGATGCCCGGCATGCGGATGTCCAGCAGCGCCAGGTCGGGCTTGAGTTCGGCCAGTCGCTCCAGCGCGCTGGCTCCGTCCTCGCATTCGGCCACCAGCCGCAGTTCCGGCCAGAGCCGGCCCAGCTGCGCCACCAGCGACTGCCGCAGCAGGTCCTCGTCTTCTGCAATGAGCGCATCAAGCTGCATGGATGGCCTCGTGCGCGTCGCGCGGCAGTGTAATGGTGGCGGCCACGCCGCTGGGGAAGTTGGAGACGATGGCCACGCCGGCGCGCTCGCCGCAGGTCAGGCGCAGACGCTCGCGCAGGTTCTTCAGGCCAATGCCGGTGCCGCCGCTGCTCTGACCGAATCCCAGTCCGTCATCGGCCACGGTGAGGGTGACATGGTCCTCGAAGGCGCGCGCGATGATCCAGACCGTGCCGCCGCCGGGCTTGGGTTCCAGGCCGTGCTTGATCGCGTTCTCCACCAGGGTCTGCAGCGCCATCGAGGGCAGCGGCAGGCTGTGCAGCGCCGGCGGCACGTCCATCTGCAGGGCCAGTCGTGCGCCCATCCGGATCTTGAGGATTTCCAGGTAGGCCTGGGTGCGTTCCAGTTCCACCCCCAGGGTCGACATCGACTCGTCCACGCTGGGCAGCGAGCTGCGCAGGTACTGGATGAGATGGCCCAGCATCTGGTCGGCGCGCGGCGGGTCGGTACGGGTCAGCACCTGTGCGTTGGCCAGCGTGTTGTACAGAAAATGCGGTTCCACCTGCGCATGCAGCAGATTCAGGCGGGCCACGGAGAGCTCTTTTTCGGTGGCCGTCTGTTCGGCGGCGGCCTGCTCGTCGCGGCGCTGTTCGGCCACGTGGCGGGTGATCGCGCGGCTCACCGCTTCGGCGTTTTCGAAGTTGCTGCCTTCG
The DNA here is from genome assembly GCA_023457475.1 of Pseudomonadota bacterium. GTDB lineage: Bacteria > Pseudomonadota > Gammaproteobacteria > Xanthomonadales > Xanthomonadaceae > Stenotrophomonas. The sequence goes on from JAEWLO010000102.1 coordinate 2,213, forward strand.
TCCACCGCCAGCAGGTCGGCCCAGACGCCAGCATCAGGCTCGAACAACAGCGTCACGCTGCTGGTGCCCTCGCCCGGCGTCACCGTGGCCAGCACGCTGTTGCGCTTGATCGCCAGCCGCGCCGGCAGGTTCCAGCGTGACGGCGGCCGGCCGTTGTACGGATCCACGCGGCGCACATAGGCGCGTACCTGCAGGCTGCCGGCGGCGCTTTCGATGTCTTCCACACGGGGCAGCTCGGCGATCACGCGCTCGACCAGGGTGAAGGCCGCACCGGCGTCCAGCGGCACTTCGATCTGGCGGCGCTGGCGGCTGGAGAGCGTGGTCGCATCCAGCCGGCCTGCGATCAGCCAGACCCGGCGCACGTGGGTGATGCAGCTGCCCAGCGCGGTGATCATCAGGAACAGGGCGAGCAGGCCGAACACCCAGCCCGGGCCTTCGTCCATGCCGTGGAAGAACCCGCTCCACACGAAGCCCGCCACCACGAGCGCGGCGGCCCAGGCCAACAGAATGCGGAAGATCAGGGAGAGGCTGGCGAACACGGCGGCGTCTTCACGATGGGATGGTGTGAGGATAAAGCTGCCGGACAGGGGAACAAGAGGGATGCGACGAAGGCCGGGAATTGGCGGACGAAACCTGCGCGATCGCGCCGTCCCGAAGGGGCGTAGAGCCACGCCCTGCGTGGCT
>JAEWLO010000103.1 GCA_023457475.1 Pseudomonadota bacterium
CACCGTCCCGCCCCAAACCGATACCAGTACAGAGCTATCGCTTTCCGCGATAGCCTCAAACAAGAACGGCGACGCATGACGCGCCGCCGTTCCTGCTTCACACCTTGAACGTCAGATCAGCAGCAGCGACCGCCGTTGCGACCGCCGTACCGCGCTTCCTGGCGCTCGCGGAAGAACGTCTTGTAGTCCATCGGCGTCCGGTCCGGATGCCTCTCCAGCACGTGCCGCACATAGTTGTCGTAATCCGGAATCCCGCAGCACAGCCGCGCGGTCTGCACCAGGCGCCGCCAGATGCGGCGGTGCGCCTGGTACTGACCCACCGGAACCAGACCGGTACCCATTACAGGTCCGCCATCTGGTGCGGCTGCAGCGCCACGTACGGGGTTTCCTTGTCCGTGCGCACCGGCGAACGACGCGCCGCCAGGATCGTCTTCACCGCATAGAACAGGATCGAGAACACCACGAACAGGAACAACACGGTCAGCCCGGTGTTGACGTAGGCGTTGCGCACGATCTGCTCCATCTGCGCCACGCTCTTGGCCGGAGCCGTGATCGTGCCGCTGGCGAGGGCATCCTGGAACTTGTGCGCCTGCGCCAGGAAGCCCTGCGCCGGATTGCTGTCGAAGATCTTGATCAGGCCGGCGTAGGTCGTGCAGATCAGCAGCCACACTGCCGGCACTGCCGTCACCCACGCGTAGCGGTCGCGCTTCATCTTGAACAGCACCACCGTACCCAGCTTCTGCGCGATACCCGCCAACATCTGGTTGGAGATGCCGAACAGCGGCCACAAGGTCTGGATGCCACCGAACGGATCCACCACGCCGGTGTACAGCAGATAGCCCCACAGCGCCACGCAGCCCGCCGTGGCAATGATGTTCGCCGTCCACGATTCGGTCTTCTTCAGCGCCGGGATGAAGTTGCCCAGCAGATCCTGCAGCATGAACCGGCCGGCTCGCGTGCCCGCATCCACGGCGGTCAGGATGAACAGCGCTTCGAACAGGATCGCGAAGTGGTACCAGAACGCCATCATCGCGTCGCTGCTACTCGGTATCGCCTCGTGCAGGATCATCGCGATGCCCACCGCCAAGGTCGGCGCGCCGCCTGCACGATGCAGGATGGTGGGTTCACCGATGGCCGCCGCGGTCGCGGTCAGCTGCTCGGGCGTGATGGTGAAGCCCCAGGTGTTGGTGATGTAATGCGCCGCCGACACCACGTCGCCGCCGATCACCGCCGCCGGGCTGTTCATTGCGAAGTAGATGCCCGGGTCGATGATCGATGCGGCCACCAGGGCCATCACCGCCACGAACGATTCCATCAACATGCCGCCGTAACCGATGTAGCGCATGTGGCGCTCATTGGCCAGCAGCTTCGGCGTCGTGCCCGACGCGATCAGCGCGTGGAAGCCGGACACCGCGCCGCAGGCGATGGTGATGAACAGGAACGGGAACATGCCGCCCTTCCACACCGGGCCGTCGCCGCTGGCGGCGAACTGGGTCAGGGCCGGCATCTTCAGTTCCGGCATCACGATCAGGATGCCGACCGCCAGCGCCACGATGGTGCCGATCTTCAGGAAGGTGGACAGATAGTCGCGCGGAGCCAGCAGCAGCCACACCGGCAGCACCGAAGCGACGAAGCCGTAGCCGATCAGCATCCAGGTGATCTGCGTGCCGGTGAAGGTGAAGGCCGGTCCCCAGACCGGGTCGGCCGCGATCCGGCCGCCGTACCAGATGGCCAGCAGCAGCAGGATCAGCCCGACCACCGAGATCTCGCCGATCTTGCCGGGTCGGATGTAGCGCATGTAGATGCCCATCATGATCGCGATGGGCATCGTGGCGATCACCGTGAACATGCCCCACGGGCTTTCAGCCAGTGCCTTCACCACCACCATCGCCAGCACCGCCAGGATGATGATCATGATCAGGAACGCGCCGAACAGCGCGATGGTGCCGGGGATCCGCCCCATTTCCTCGCGCACCAGATCGCCGAGCGAGCGGCCATTGCGGCGGCTGGAGAGGAACAGGATCATGAAGTCCTGCACCGCGCCGGCCAGCACCACGCCGACCACCAGCCACAGCAGACCGGGCAGGTAGCCCATCTGCGCGGCCAGCACCGGGCCGACCAGCGGGCCTGCGCCGGCGATCGCCGCAAAGTGGTGGCCGAACAGCACGTGCTTGTTGGTGGGCACGTAGTCCAGGCCGTCATTGTTGATCACCGCCGGGGTGGCCCGGGTCGGATCGCCCTGCATCACCTTGTTGGCGATGAACAGGCTGTAGAAGCGGTAAGCGATAAGGTAGATGGAGACCGCGGCGACCACGATCCACAACGCGTTGATGTGCTCGCCCCGCCGCAGTGCGACGGTGCCAAGACAGAACGCACCGAGCAGCGCGAGCGCCGCCCAGCCGAGCTTGGAAAAACCTTTCATGAGTTGCGTCTCCCTGGAGTGCGTCTTAAGGGTCCGCGCTGGCACTGACCGGGTCAATGCAATCACGGTGGCTTGCCGCTAGTACTTTGGTCGAATGGGGGGTGCCGCTGGAACAATGGGTTGCGGGCGTGGCGGTTGGTTGCTGCCGATGATGCGCCCATCTTGTACCGGGTTACCTTTTCCTGGAGTCAACATGAGCGCCTCTTCCCCGGTGCGTGTGCAGCGCACCATCCGTGGCATGCCCACCTCCGACGGGGCCGGCGTGCGCCTGACCCGGGTCATCGGCGGCCCCGAGCTGCCGGATCTGGATCCGTTCCTGCTGCTGGACGAGTTCGGCACAGACCGGGCTGAGGACTACCTGGCCGGCTTCCCCAGCCACCCGCACCGGGGCTTCGAAACGGTGACGTACATGCTCGACGGGCGCATGCGGCACAAGGACAACCACGGCAACGAAGGCCTGCTCACCCCGGGCAGCGTTCAGTGGATGACCGCGGGCCGCGGCCTGGTGCATTCGGAGATGCCCGAGCAGGAGTCGGGGCGGATGCGCGGCTTCCAGCTGTGGGTGAACCTGCCGGCGCGCGAGAAAATGACCGCACCGAAGTACCAGGAGTTCGCCCCTGACCGCATTCCCGTGGTGGAACCGGCTCCCGGCGTGCAGGTAAAGGTGATTGCCGGGCAGGTAGGCGACACCCGGGGCCCGATCGTGCAGCCGGCGACCGACCCGGTGTACCTGGACATCGCGCTGGAGCCGGGCGTGGCGTGGGACTACGGGTTGCCGGAAGGGCACAACGCGTTCGCCTACGTGTTCGAAGGCGGGCTGGAGATCGGGCAGGGCGGCGACGCGCGGCCGGTGGACCGCCAGGAAATGGCGGTGCTGGGCGGCGGTGACCTGCTGCAGCTGCACGCCGGCAGCGACGGTGCACGGTTGATCCTGGTGGCCGGGCGGCCGCTGCGTGAACCGGTGATGCGTCATGGTCCGTTCGTGATGAACACCCGTCAGGAACTCATGCAGGCCTTCGTGGATTTCCAGGAAGGCCGGTTCTGAGGTCATGCGGGCGGCGGGCGGTGCCGGGTATCCAGCAC
>JAEWLO010000104.1 GCA_023457475.1 Pseudomonadota bacterium
ATCCGCGCAGCGGATGGTGGGGCGTCAGCGCGCATGCGATGACGCGTACCCGTTGGCCGCCCTACCGGGCTTCGATCCAGCGTTCGATGCTGCGTCTGTCGCGCGCAGCGAGCAGCTTGGGTGCCGCCGCCTTCAGCTCGCCCAGATCACTCTCGCGCACCGCACGCCGCACTTCCAGCAGCGTCCCCGGATGCAGGCTGAATTCCGTCAGGCCCAATGCCAGCAGCAGCTGCGTCATGCGCGGGTCGCCGGCAATCTCGCCGCATACCGCCACGGGAATGCCGTGTTCATGCCCGGTGCGGATGACATGGGCAAGCAGGCGCACGACCGCAGGGTGCAGCGGTGAATACAGTTCGCCAACCGCCTCGTTGTTGCGGTCCGCGGCCAGCAGGTACTGCACCAGGTCGTTGGTGCCCACCGACAGGAAATCCACCAGGTCGATGAAGCTTTCCAGTGCGAACGCGGCGGCCGGTACTTCGATCATCGCCCCGAACGGAATGTGCTCGGCCACCTCGTGGCCTTCCGCCCGCAGCAGCGCGGCCTGTTTCGCCAGCCGACGCCGCATTGCCAGCACTTCCTCGCGCGTGCTGACCATCGGCAGCAGGATGCGCAGCTTGCCGTAGGCCGACGCGCGCAGGATGGCGCGCAGCTGGGTGTCGGCGACCCGCGGGCGGGCCAGTGACAGGCGCACGCCACGCAGGCCCAGTGCCGGGTTGTCTTCGTTGCTGAGGGTCAGTCCGGTGCGGTCGGCCTTGTCCGCGCCCAGGTCGAGCGTTCGGATGGTGACCGGCCGGCCACTCATGCCCAGCGCGGCATCGCGGTAGGTTTCGAACTGCTCCTGCTCGTCCGGCAGCTCGTCGCGCTGCAGGAACAGAAACTCGGTGCGGTACAGGCCCAGCCCGTGCGCGCCCAGTGCATGCGCTTCAGTGACGTCTTCGCGCGATTCGGCGTTCGCCAGCAGGGCGATGTCGACCTGGTCGCGGGTACGGCTGGGTTTGCTGCGCAGGCGGCCCAGTTCGCGCTGCTACCGGGCGTGTTCGCGCAGGCGGCCGCGATAGTCGCGCAGGTCGGCCGGCAGCGGGTTGACGGTGATGGAGCCGGCATTGCCGTCGATGATCAGCACGTCGCCGTCATTGATCTTCTGCAGCGCCTGCGGTGCATTGACGATCAAGGGCAGGTGCAGGCTGCGCGCAAGGATGGCGCTGTGCGAGAGCGTGCTGCCGCCGACACTGACAATGCCGACCACGCCATGCGCCTGCAGCTGTGCCAGCTCGGAGGGAGCGATGTTGTCGCAGACCAGGATCTCGCCGGCAAGGCCCTTCACATCCGGCGGACGTTGCTGCAGGAAGGCGTGGATGCGTCCGATGACATGATCCAGGTCATCCATGCGGCTCTTCAGATAGGCGTCGTCCATGCCATCGAAGACCTTCGCCAGGCGGTCGCGCTGCACGCGCAGGGCATAGCTGGCAGAGTAGGGGCCGCTGCGGATGAGCTCATCCAGGCCGAACAACAGTTCGGGATCGTCCAGCAGCAGCGCGTGCAGATCGAGGAACTCTCCGGCTTCCTGGTTCAGGGCACCCTGCAGGCGCTGGCGCAGGTCGTGCATCTCCGCGCGGGCGGCATCCACGGCCAGGTGGAGGCGCTTGAGTTCACCTTCGACCTTGGCCGGGACGATCCGTTGTTCGGCGACCTCCAGCGCATGTGGCAGCCGCACCCGGGCACGGCCCAGCGCATGGCCCCGGGCGGCGCCGTGGCCGGACAGCAGCAGGGCACCGGAGCTGCTACGCGTCGGCTGCCCCGGCATGCTCAGTTGTCCTCGTCGAAGCGTCGCTCGAACAGGGACACCACGGCTTCCATGGCCGCTGCTTCGTCCTCGCCCTCGATGCGCACGGTGACCGGCGTGCCCTGGCCGGCGGCCAGCAGCATCACGCCCATGATGCTCTTGGCGTTGATCTCACGCCCCTTGGCGGCCATGGTGACGTTGCATTTGAACGGGGCCAGCACCTGCACCAGCTTCGCGGTGGCGCGGGCGTGCAGGCCCAGGCGGTTGGTTACGGTCAGTTCTTTCTCAAGCATCGTCGACAATCGCTCCATTGCGAGTACCCGCCGCCGCAGTGGCGGGCAGTTGATCCAGTCCCTGTTCCGGATAATTCATCACTCGCAACAACATCGGCAGGCTCAGCGCCGAGACCCGGCGGGCCGGAGTGCCCAGACGGGCCAGCTGCGCTGCCAGATTGCTCGGGCTTGCGCCATACAGGTCGGTCAGGATCAGCACGCCCTCGCCACTGTCGACCCGGCGCATGGCAGCCGAGGCGAGCGGGAGCAGGGCATCCATGTCTGCGTCGAACGGTACTTCGAAAGCTTCGGTCTTCAGGGGCAGATGCCGCAGAAGACGGGTGGACACCTCCAGCAGGGAGGAGCCGACACCAGGGTGCGTTACAAGGAGAATGCCACAGGTCATCCTCGAACGTTAACAGGTCCAGATGAATGCGGGATAGGGGCCCCGGCGGGATTCATCAATCCAGTTCACGGTGGAAGGTGGCCACTTCCGGCCAGCCCTGCTCGCGCGCGTGACGGGCCATGCGTTCGGCAAGATACACGGAGCGGTGCTTGCCGCCCGTGCAGCCGAAGGCGACGGTCACATAGCTGCGGGTGTCGTTGCCCAGACGCGGCAGCCAGGTATCGAGGAAGTCCACCAGCTGAGCGGTGTAGCGCTGCACATCGACCTGCGCGTCCAGGTAGTCGCGTACCGGTCCTTCACGGCCGCTCATCGGGCGCAGTTCCGGGTCCCAGTGCGGATTGGGCAGCACCCGGGCGTCGAACACGAAGTCGGCCTCGGCCGGAACCCCCCGCTTGTAGGCGAACGATTCGAACAGCAGCGACAGCTTGTTGGAATGGTTGAGCGCGAATTCGGTCACCACCTTGCGGCGCAGCTGGTGCACGTTCATGCCCGTGGTGTCGATGATCGCGTCGGCGGCACGGCGCAGCGGGGCGGTGAGCTCGCGCTCGCGGGCAATGGCCTCGGGCAGCGACAGCCCCAGCTGGCTCAGCGGGTGCCGGCGACGGGTATCCGCATAGCGCTTCAGCAGGGTTTCGTCGGTGGCGTCGAAGAACAGCAGCTGGGCATCCAGGCCGGCGGCCTGGGCGTCCTCGCGCCAATGCGAAAGCTGGCTGAGGTCGGTCTGGCCGCGCACGTCGATCCCCACGGCCATGCGCGGCGGCGCGGCGGCGTCATGTCCGCCCAGCAGGCTGCGCACGAAGTCGGGCAGCAGCAGGATGGGCAGATTGTCCGAACAGTAGTAGTCCAGGTCCTCGAAGGTCTTCAGGGCCACGGTCTTGCCCGAGCCGGACAGGCCGCTGACGATGATCAGCGTGGCGGCGGCGGGGGTGTCGGCGGGGTTCATGGGGTCCGGCGTTCCAGAAGGTTGCTGTGCCGGGCGATGAACATCGCCGCGGGGTCGATACCCTTTGTACGCAGAATATGCAGGCGGGTGGCCGCCTCGGTCAGCACCGAGAGGTTGCGGCCGGGCATCACCGGCAGGGTGATCAGCGGGACGTCGAGGTCCAGCACGTGGCGGGTGCCGGAATCGCCGGTCAGGCGCTCGTAGCCATGGGGCGTGGGTTCGGTCATGGGCTTGGTCAGGTGCACGATGAGCCGAAGGTACTTGTTCTTCTTTACCGCGGTATCACCGAACATCTCGCGTACGTTCAGCACGCCCAGCCCGCGGACTTCCAGCAGGTCCTGCAGCAGTTCAGGGCAGGTGCCGTCGAGCACATCCGGGGCGATCTGGGTGAATTCGGGCGCATCGTCGGCCACCAGACGGTGGCCTCGGCTGAGCAGCTCCAACGCCAGTTCGCTCTTGCCCGACCCGGCTTCACCGGTGATCAGCACGCCGATGGAGTAGATCTCCATGAACACGCCATGCAGGATCACCCGGGGGGCGAGGGTACGGGCGAGGTGGTAGGAAAGGTGGTTGAGCAGTTCGTGGCCCCGCTTGGGCGAGATCCAGAGCGGGGTGCTGGACTCGTCGGCGGCCGCGCGCAGGTCTTCCGGGCACGGCTGGTTGCGGGTGATCACCAGCGCCAGCGGGTGTGATTGCATGATGCGCTCGATGGTTTCCCAGCGCTGACGCGAGTCCAGCGAATCCAGCCAGGACAGCTCTTCGGTGCCCAGGATCTGCACCTTGTTGGGGTAGATCGCATTCAGGTAGCCGGCCAGCGAAGGGCGGCGGGAGACGGTGTTGCCGGCCTCCAGTTCGCGTCGTTCGCCGGCCTGACCGGCGACCCAGCGAAGGGCCAGGCGGTCGCGCTGCTGCTCGAACAGTTCGCGTGCGGTGATGCTGGTATTCATGCGGCGCTCGCCGGCGGAGAGAATTCGATCACCTGGCGCAGTGCGTCGCCGTCGCGCGCTTCGCGCAGCGCCTGGCGGATGGCCGGCTCGGAGAACAGCTCGGCCAGCTCTGACAGCAGCATGAGGTGTTGATGGGTGTAATGGCTGGGAACGGCAATGGCGAACACGAGGTCCACCGGTTCGTCGCCGCCGAAGTCGACGGGGTGTTCCAGCCGGAGCAGGGCACCGCGGGGGCGCTCCAGCAGGGGCGCGCGGCCGTGGGGAATGGCGATGCCGTGACCGATGGCGGTGCTGCCCAGCTGCTCGCGCTGGCACAGGTTCTGGTAGATCAGGTCGGCGTTGGCTTCGCGGCAGGCCAGCAGCCGCGCGGCGGCTTGCAGGACGCTGTCGCGATCGGCGGCCGGGAGCACCTGGGTGCGCACGGCCGCCAGTAGATCAGTCAGGGGCATGTCGGGGAGAACATGGGGCGTCAGCCCTCATTGTCGCCGATCGGAACGCCCGGTGCGTGCTGCTGTCGCTTCTCCTTGAACTTGATGACCTGCTGGTCGAGCTTGTCGGCCAGGACATCGATCGCGGCGTACATGGTCTGGCCGTCGGCCTTGGCATGCAGGACTTTTCCGGCGAGGGTCATGTCGGCGTCCACGTGGTGCTGGGTCTTGTCCAGCTTGAGGGTCACGCGCACCTGGCAGTGCTGGTCGAAATGCTTGCCAATACGGCCCAGCTTTTCTTCGACGTAGCCTTTCAGGGCCGGGGTCACTTCCACGTCTCTACCAAACGTTTCGATCTGCATCGGTCTTCTCCTCTTCGGATTGTGCCAATGAACCTCTCCGCCGGGCGCGTTGGAGCGTCAGGCGATGCGTACTCTTTCGTGCGAGGCGGAAATGTTCATGGCCTCACGATACTTCGCCACGGTGCGTCGCGCCACCGGTATGCCGGAGGTCTTGAGCAGGTCAGCCAGCTTGGCGTCAGAAAGCGGCTTGCGTGGGTTTTCGTCGTCGATCAGCCGGCGGATCATGGCCTGGATGGCCGTGCTGGACGCTTCGCCGCCACTGTCGGTGTCGATGCCCGAAGCAAAGAACGCCCGCAACGGCAGGGTGCCGCGCGGCGTGCGCACGTACTTGCGGGCGATCGCGCGGGAAATGGTCGACTCGTGCAGGCCCAGCTCGGCGGCGACTTCGCGCAGGGTGAGCGGGCGAAGCGCCTGCTCGCCGAATTCCAGGAAGGCCGCCTGCTGCTGCAGCAGGCAGCGCATCACGCGCAGCAGCGTCTCCCCCCGGGCTTCCAGGCCCTTGAGCAGCCAGCGGGCTTCCTGCAGGTGGGCGCGCAGGTAGCCGGCATCGCTTTCGCCGCAACGACGGATCATCTGTTCATACCCGCGGTGAATGACCACGCGCGGTCCGGCATGGCCGGCCAGGGCCGCCCGCCAGACGCCGCCCTGGCGCCAGACCACGCAGTCGGGCACCACATAGCTGTCGTGGCTGAGCTCGCCGATCTGGGTGCCGGGGCGGGGGTCCAGCGAGCGCAGCAGCTGCACGGCGGTGTCCACCTCGGCGGCGGCGACCTTGAGCTCGTGGGCCAGGCCGTCCACCCCGCTGCGCGGCAGGCGTTCCAGTGGGCCATCGGCGATGCGCCGGGCGAGGATCAGGCCCGGCGTGTCCGGGGCCAGTACGTCCAGCTGCAGCTGCAGGCATTCGCCCAGGCTGCGCGCGCCGACCCCGATCGGGTCGAATCGCTGGATCTGGTGAAGGACGGTCAGAATTTCCGCGTCATCGGCATGAATGGCCGGGAGCAGGGTCTCGGCAATGGCCGAAAGCGGCTCGCGCAGGTATCCGTCCTCCTCCAGCGCATCGATCAGGGCGGCACCGATGTTGCGGTCGCGGGCGGACAGATGGGACAGATGCAGCTGCCACAGCAGGTGGTCGGCCAGGCTTTCGGTTTCGGCCACGCGCTCGGCAGCGCTGCCGGTGTCGTCGTCGTCATCGAAGGAGCCACCGCCGCCGCCGCTGCTCCAGTCGGCCTCCCCGGGAGCCCAGTCGTCGTCGACCGCGGTGCTGCGTTCCGGTTCATTTTCGCGCGTGCCGCTGGCGTCCGGCGCATCGTCCGCACCGGGCGCGGTATCGAGAGTTGGAGCGTAGTTTTCAGCCCATTCCAGCAGTGGATTGGTTTCCACCGCCTCGGCGATCTCCAGCTCCAGCTCGGTGGTGGACATCTGCAGCAGCTTGATGGCCTGACGCAGCTGTGGCGTCATGATCAGTTGCTGTCCCAGCGATGTCTGCAGCCGTGCTTTCATGCCTGTGCCTACACGCCTATGCCCGATGGGATGAGGGCGCCGCAGCGGCCGGCGGTCAGAGCTTGAAGGTGTCTCCAAGGTAGACGCGACGGACGTCGGCGTTGTCGAGGATTGCGTCTGGTGCCCCCTGCGCCAGAACGCTGCCTTCGTTGAGGATATACGCGCGGTCGCAGATTCCCAAGGTTTCGCGGACATTGTGGTCGGTGATCAGCACCCCGATGCCGCGCTGCTTGAGGTGGGTGACGATGCGCTGGATCTCGCCAACCGAGATCGGGTCAACGCCGGCGAACGGCTCATCCAGCAGGATCAGGCGCGGCCGTGCGGCCAGGGCGCGGGCGATCTCGCAGCGGCGGCGCTCGCCGCCGGAGAGGCTGGCCCCCAGCTGCTCAGAGACGTGGCCGATCTGCAGTTCGTCCAGCAGCGAATTCAGCTCCTTTTCGCGGCCATCGGCATTCAGGTCTTCGCGCAGCTCCAGCACCAGCCGGATGTTGTCGGCCACGGTCAGCTTGCGGAACACGGAGGGTTCCTGGGGCAGGTAGCCGACGCCCTGCTTGGCGCGGGTGTACATGGGGTCGGCGGTGATGTCCTTGCCGTCCAGTACGATGCTGCCCGCGTCGGCCTCCACCAGCCCGACGATCATGTAGAAGCAGGTGGTCTTGCCGGCACCGTTGGGACCGAGCAGGCCGACCACTTCACCGGCGTCCAGGGTCAGCCCGAATTCCTTGACGACTTCGCGCTGCTTGTACTTTTTGCGCAGGCCTTTGGCAACGAGCATTACTTTTTGCTCCCGGCAGCGGGCACGGTGGTCTTGGCCGGAGCCGGCTTGGCAGCAGGTGTGGCGGCCGGTGCTCCCTTGTTCTTGGGCGGAATCACGGTGCGCACGCGACCACCGTCGCCGCCGCCACTGTTCATCTCACCGGTGCGGGTGTTGTAGGTCATTTTCTGCCCGGTGTTGGTGCCCTGATTGCTGACCACCTTGTAGTTGCCGGTCAGCACGATGATCTCGGCCTTGATGTCGTAGTCGATCTTGTCGGCGGTCGCTTCCATCCAGCTGCCGTCATCCAGCTGCTGCTTCATGCGCGCCTGCTTGCCGGTGAACACCGCGCGCACCGGCTCGCCGCCCTTCATATGGATGTCTGCCTGGGCGGCGGTGATGTTCAGCGTGCCCTGGGTGATCACCACGTTGCCAGACAGCGTGATGACACCATCGCCCATGAGCGACCCGGACTGCGTGTCCGAATCGATGGTCATTTCCTTGTTGCGGTCGTCGGTCCGGGCCTGCACGCCAACGGCGGGAACCAGAAGACTGAGCGCGAGGACAGCTGCGAGGAGATTCTTCATGGGGGTGTGGGGTCCTGCCGGTTTCGGAAAGGTGGCCAGAGGCCGGGCGTGAGGGGGAAAAAGAAGCGCGTTCATCGTGCCTGCGGGATGTAACGACTCTTGACCTGGCTCAGGAACTTGTAGGTCTTGTTCGCTGAATCCAGCTCAAAGCCCACCCCGGACTGGGTCATGCCCGGTCGGGTCAGCGTGACCATGGCGTCGGTCTGGGCGCGGTTCTCGTTGGGGAACACGTTCAGGCGATCGGTCCGGAAGGTGGTGGGTGGGGTGCTGGGTACCTTCGGACTGTCGCCGCTGACGTTGCCGGTAAGCTTCAGCTGCTCGCCCTTGGCGCTCACCCAGCCGGTGTCACTGCGCAGTTCCCAGTGGTTGCCGTCGCGGTCGGGCAGCAGGAACAGCGGCGTGGCGATGGTCATGGTTTCATCCGCCCGGCTGCGTTCGAGCAGGGGCGCGCGCAGGATGGTGTTCTCGCGGCCTTCCACGTCCAGCGACACGATCTGGAAGTCGTGCAGCACGTAGTCCTTGCTGGCGTCGTCGGCGTCGGCAACCGGGCCCTTGTCGCGGTCGCGCAGCAGCGACCAGCCGCTGAGCAGGGCAGCAACCAGCAGGAGGCCGCCAATGACAGTACGCCAGTTCATGCGCCGAACCTCGCCAGCACCGCGTCGACATGCCCCTGCGCGGCCAGCAGAACGTCGCACAACTCACGCGCCGCACCCCGGCCGCCTTCGGCGCGGGTCTGCCAGTGCACACGTTCTGCGATCCAAGGGTGGGCATTGGCGGGTGCCACGGCCAAACCCACCGCGCACAGCGGACCCAGGTCCGGCAGGTCATCGCCCATGAAAGCGACCTGGTCCAGACCGATGCCCTGCTGTTCGCACAGCAGCCGTACGCTGGCCAGCTTGTCGCCCACGGCGATCTGGGTGTCGATGCCGAGGTCAGCGCCGCGCTTCAGCGCGGACAGGCTGTTGCGCGCGGTGATCAACACCGGGTGGATGCCATGCTGCTGCAGCAGTTTCAGGCCAAGTCCGTCCTGCACGAAGTACGCCTTGCTCTCGTTGCCGTCCTTGTCGTAGTAGAGCTGACCGTCGGTGAGCGTTCCGTCCACGTCGAAGCAGGCCAGCCGGATCCGGCCGGCAACGGCATGCAGGTGGGACGGAAAAGCGGGCAACGGGGACCAGGGCATCAGGAATCGGACTCAGCTGAATGGAGGAGGATCACTGTCGGTTAAACCACCCGGGCCCGCAACAGGTCATGAATGTTGAGTGCGCCCACGGCACGGCCTTCACCGTCGACCACGATCAGGCCATTGATCTGGTGGGTTTCCATGAGCCGGGCGGCCTCCACGGCGAGCTGGTCCGCGCCAATGGTACGGGGCTGGCGCGTCATCACCTCATCAATCCGCGCGCTGCGCACGTCCAGCTCGCTGTCCAGGGCGCGGCGCAGGTCGCCGTCGGTGAACAGGCCGACCAGGTGCTGGTCGGCATCGACCACCGCGGTCATGCCGAGGCGCTTGCGGCTCATTTCCACCAGGGCTTCGCTCAGGGTGGCGTCCTGGCCGACCCGGGGCAGTTCTTCCCCGCTGTGCATCACGTCGGTGATGTGCAGCAGCAGGCGGCGCCCGAGGCTGCCGGCCGGGTGCGAGCGGGCGAAATCGTCGGCGGTGAAACCGCGGGCGTCCAGCAGCGCGACCGCCAGGGCGTCGCCCATCGCCAGCGAGGCGGTGGTGCTGGAGGTCGGGGCCAGTGCCAGCGGGCAGGCCTCGGCCGGCACGCTCACGTCCAGGTGCACATCGGCGGCCTGGGCCAGGCTGGAGCCGGGGCGGCCGGTCATGGCGATCAGCGTGTTGCCCTGGCGCTTGAGCACCGGCAGCAGCATCAGCACCTCGTCCGATTCCCCGGAATAGGACAGGGCCAGCACCACGTCGTCCTCGGTGATCATGCCCAGGTCGCCGTGGCCGGCTTCGCCGGGGTGCACATAGAAGGCAGGGGTGCCGGTGGAGGCCAGGGTGGCGGCGATCTTGCGGGCCACATGGCCGGACTTGCCCATGCCGGTGGCCACAACGCGGCCGCGGCTGGCCAGTACCCGCTGGCAGGCCTGGCTGAAGGCCTCGCCGAGGCGGTCGGCCACGGCACCCAGGGCGTCGCGCTCGATCTCGAACACCCGGCGGCCGCTGGCGACCAGGGCTGCCGGGTCGGTGGATTGAGGGGGCAGGGGCGATACAGCCATGCGGGCGCCACGCGTCAGAGTAGAATGAGCGGACATTTTATTAGGAAAGCCCGTTGGACGCCGAGACCATCCGCAATCTGATCGAAACCGGCCTGCCCGGCTCCCGTGCCGACGTGCAGGGTGACGATGGCGTGCATTTCGAGGCCACCGTGGTCTGCGACGCCTTCGCCGGCAAGCTGCCGCTGGCCCGCCACCGCATGGTCTATGCCACGCTGGGCGACCTGATGGGCGGGGCGATCCATGCGCTGGCGCTGAAGACGGTAACACCTGCCGAGGCGGGCTGATCACCGTTTCGAAGCGGCCGGGCAGAGCCCGACGCTATCTTTATCCCCGATTTTCCATTTCCATCAGTAGGTTCCATGGCCAAGATCGTAGTGACCGGCGGCGCGCCGCTGCACGGTGAAGTGAACATTTCCGGTGCCAAGAACGCCGTTCTCCCCATTCTCTGCGCCACCCTGCTGGCCGACGCGCCGGTCGAAATCACCAACGTGCCGCACCTGCACGACGTGGTGACCACGGTGAAGCTGCTGGGCGAACTGGGGGCCAAGGTCACCATCGACCAGGGCACGCTGTCGCGCGGCAGCGCGATCGTGGTCGACCCGCGCAGCGTCAACCAGCATGTGGCACCGTACGAGCTGGTCAAGACCATGCGCGCCTCGATCCTGGTGCTCGGCCCGCTGCTGGCCCGCTTCGGTGAAGCCGAAGTCTCGCTGCCCGGCGGCTGCGCGATCGGCTCGCGCCCGGTCGACCAGCACATCAAGGGCCTGCAGGCACTGGGGGCGGAGATCGTGGTCGAGAACGGCTTCATCAAAGCCCACGCCAAACGCCTGAAGGGCGGCCACTTCACCTTCGACATGGTCAGTGTCACCGGTACCGAGAACGTGCTGATGGCGGCCGTGCTGGCCGAAGGCACCACCGTGCTGGACAACTGCGCGATGGAGCCGGAAGTCACCGACCTGGCGCACTGCCTGATCGCGCTGGGCGCGAAGATCGAAGGCCTGGGCACCACCCGCCTGGTGATTGAAGGCGTGGAGCGCCTGTCCGGAGGGCGTCACGAAGTGCTGCCCGATCGCATTGAATGCGGCACCTTCCTGGTCGCCGCGGCCATGACCGGTGGCAAGGTGACGGTGAACCGCGCGCGCCCGAACACGATGGACGCGGTGCTGGCCAAGCTGGTGGAAGCCGGGGCGACCATCGACACCACCGAAGACAGCATCACCCTGGACATGCACGGCAAGCGTCCGCGCGCGGTGAACCTGACCACCGCGCCGTACCCGGCGTTCCCGACCGACATGCAGGCGCAGTTCATGGCGCTCAACTGCGTGGCCGACGGCGTCGGCGTGATCAATGAAACGATCTTCGAGAACCGTTTCATGCACGTCAACGAGCTGCTGCGCCTGGGCGCGGACATCCAGGTGGAAGGCCACACCGCCATCGTGCGCGGGGCCGAGGAACTCAGCGGCGCGCCGGTGATGGCGACCGACCTGCGTGCATCGGCCTCGCTGATCCTGGCCGGTTTGATGGCCAGGGGCGATACCACCATCGACCGGATCTACCACCTCGACCGTGGCTACGAGAACATCGAGGAGAAGCTCTCTTCGCTCGGTGCCAGCATCCGGCGCATCGCATGATTCTGCGCGGCCGGTTCACCCGTCGCCGCAAGGCGCTGCTGATTCTGGTGCTGGTGGTGCTGGGCTGGCTGGGCTACGCCTGGTGGGCCGGTATCGCGATCACCCAGGGTCTGGAAGAGCAGGACATGGACTGGAACGGCGACGGCACGGTCAGCCGCGGCGAGCTGCTGCAGGCGTTCCATGCGGTGGGCGTCAAACAGACCACGGAAGGCAACCGTCATTGCAAGTCGTTCTACTGGCGCAGCAGTGGCGAACAGATCCGGGTGGATTGCCGGACCGTGTTCGGGGACGATAAGAC
>JAEWLO010000105.1 GCA_023457475.1 Pseudomonadota bacterium
GCGCCGGCACCATGTGGCGGCGACTCGAGTAGTAGAGGTAGAGGCCGGGCACCGTCGGCGACCAGTCGGCCAGGACACGCTTCAGGCGACCGTCGCGCAATGCCTCGGCGATGTCATCGTCGTTGTAGGCGTAAAAGACGCCGAGCCCCTGTAATGCGGCTGGCACGACGATATCCTGATGGTTCGAGATTACCCGGCCCTCCCCGAAGACCTCCACCGTCCTGCCCTTCTTCGCAAACGACCACCCTGCGATCTTGCCGCTGCCGGGGAAACGCCAATTGATGCAGGCGTGGTGGTCAAGGTCCTCGGGCGTCTTCGGTTCGCCATGCCGCGCGAGATACTCGGGCGAGGCCACGGCCAGCAGCTCGACGTCCGGCGTCAGCCGCACTGCCACCATATCCTTCTGCAGGCGGCCACCCACGCGGATTCCCGCATCGAAGCCTTCGCCGGCGATGTCGCTCAGCGCGTCGTCGATCACGATATCGAGCACGACCTCGGGATGCGCCTTGGCGAACCGTCCCAGCCGGGGCGCGAGTACCCGCTTGGCCGCCATGCTGAGCGTGTTGATGCGCAGCGTGCCGGTGGCGCGCGCGCTCTTCCCCACTGCCTCCGCCACTGCCTCGTCCATCTCGCGCAGCATCGGGGCCAGGCGCTCGTGCAGCCGACGGCCCAGCTCGGTTGGCGACACGCTGCGTGTGGTCCGGTTCAACAGGCGCACGCCCAGCCGCGATTCCAGCAGGCGGATGGTCTGGCTGAGCGCGGAGCGCGACAGGCCCAGGTGATCGGCAGCGCGGGCGAAGCTGGCCCGGTCCACTACAGCCACGAAGGCCTTCAGTTCCGCGAATTCGGCTCCGCGCATTGTGTACGTTTCTCTACATAGCCTGATCCGATAATAGGTGATTCTCTTACCCGGGTGAAGCGATCAATCTAGCTCCAGACCCTCCCGGAGCAACATCATGAAAGAGTTGAACCTACCCGAGCCCATCGCGGCCTACTTCCGCGCCGACCGCCAGGATGCCCAGGCCGTCGCCCGCTGCTTCAGCAAGGACGGCCTGGTGATGGACGAAGGCCACACCCATTCTGGCCTCGCCGCGATCGAAGCCTGGAAGACCGACTCGACATCCAGGTATGCCTACACCGCCGAGCCTCATACGGTGGAGACGCGGGGCCGTAGCTACATTGTGACCAGCCAACTTTCGGGTGACTTCCCCGGCAGCCCGCTGGACCTGCGTTACCGCTTCGTCCTGGAGCACGGAAAGATCGCCTCGCTGGAGATTGCACCATGAGCTTCGACCTCTCTCTGGCGGGCAAGCGCGTGCTGGTCACCGGTGGCACGCGGGGTGTCGGCGCAGCCGTTGTCGAGCTGCTTTCGTCGCTGCAGTCACGCATCGTGGCAACTGCATTGTCTGAGCCGAAGAAGCCCATCGTCGGCGTGCACTATGTCGCCGCGAACCTGGCCACGGCCGAGGGCGTCCGCGCAGCGGTCGACGCGGCCCTGCACCATCTTGGTGGAATCGACATTCTGGTCAACGTGGTGGGCGGCTCATCGGCACCGGCGGGTGGCTACGCGAAGCTCGACGATGCGGAATGGGCAAAGGCGCTCGACCTCAACCTGATGTCGGCCGTGCGAATGGATCGCGCCTTGTTGCCTGCGATGCTTGCGCAAGGATCGGGCGTGATCCTGCACGTGACATCGATCCAGCACGTGCTGCCCCTGCATGACTCAACGATTGCCTACGCAGCAGCGAAGGCGGCGCTGTCCACCTACAGCAAGGCGCTCTCCAAGGAAGTCACGCCACAAGGCGTGCGCGTGGTCCGTGTGTCGCCCGGCTGGATCGAAACCGATGCATCCATCGATTTCCTCGGCAGGATTGCAGCCAATGCGGGCACGGACTACGAAGGTGCCAAGCAGCTGGTCATGCAGGGACTGGGCGGCATTCCGCTGGGTCGCCCGGCCCAGCCGTCCGAGGTGGCCGACCTGATCGCGTTCCTGGTCTCGCCCCGCGCCGCGTCCGTCTCGGGGTCGGAACACACCATCGACGGGGGTGCCGTTCCAACGGCATGAGCGCGGCTTGGGTCGCGCGCCCGATGGACGGCAGGTTCTGCGGCTTCCCTACAGAGCGGCACTCGTGGACACGTCAGTTCGGTCGGCTTCAACCCCTGAAACATCGGCGTCGGATGTGCTCCACGCGACCGGCGGCCGTGACAAGGGTAGAAATGGTCCATTCAATTGATGGGGCTACGGGAGCTATCAAGAGGATCTCGATGCTCGCCCCCATCCCGCGGCCTTTCCACACCTCCACCGAGCCGTCGCCGCTCCGGATACTGTGCAGGTCCAGCTCCAGCGCCAGTTCCGTCAGCGCCCGTCTTTCTTGAATGCCATCGAGCGTACTGCACAGTGAATCAAAGCGGCCATGCCTTACTTCCCCCTGCATCGCGTTCTCTTACCTGCTCTCCATCATCGTATCCAGACTACTTCATGACTTATAAAGAGCGCTGGCGTCAGCCTGAATCGCTCAGGCAAACGTCGGACTTTTGACGTTGGCGGCGATCAACGAAGTGCAGAAGGCGATCTTCACTTTCCAATCTGTGACACTATCCGCTGCAGCGTCGTCGGCTTTGGCCAGCAGCCTGGACCATGCAGGTGCCGGCAGAAGGGTTCGAAATGCCTGGCGGGGCCACTCTCTACCCAGGACCACCTCCAGATGCCACCCCCTGATGCCCGCACCGGATGCGCTCTCTGCCGCAACGCGGAGCCATTGCCGTTCGACTTCAGCTATGCGTTCCAGCCGATCGTGGACGTCCATGCGCGTAAGATCTTCGCGCACGAGGCCCTGGTGCGCGGACCGGGAGGTGAATCGGCCCACTCGGTGCTGTCCAAGGTGGCTGCCGAGAACCAGTATGCATTCGACCAGGCGTGCCGGGAAAAAGCGATCCGCATTGCAGCGTCGCTGAACCTGCAGTCTCACCTCTCGATCAACTTTTTGCCCAATGCGATCTATCGCCCCGAAGTGTGTATCCGTTCCACACTCGAGGCTGCGCGCCGGTACGGCTTTCCGGTTGAGCGGATCATCTTTGAAACGGTCGAGGGAGAAAAGATTGACGACGGCTTGTGGCTGGCGGAGATCCTGACCGAGTACAGACGTATTGGCTTCAGGACAGCCATTGATGATTTTGGTGCCGGGTTCGCAGGCCTGAACCTGCTGGCCGACTTCCAGCCCGATATGATCAAGCTGGATATGGCCCTGGTCAAAGGCGTTGATCGCAGCCGTGCACGGCGCGCGATCATCGCGGGCGTCGTGGACATCTGCAACCAGCTGTCCATTGATGTTATTGCGGAAGGCATCGAGACGCCCGACGAGGCGCGCTGTCTGTCCGATCTCGGGATCAACCTCATGCAGGGCTACTGGTTCGCGAGGCCGCAGTTCGAGGCTGTGGGCACCGATGCCGATATCGCATGGGGTTTCTGATCGTGAGGTGGTCGATACGCATCGTGCATTCTTGACGCGCTTCCGCTACCCGGCGAGCATCAACCGTCGCCTTTAGCGTCCGGCTGGACATCCACAGCCGCCCTATCCGTCGAAGTTGACTTGGAGACACTATGCGCCGCCATGCCCTTCTACCCCTGTCGGTTTTCGCCTTCCTTGCGTCGAGCATCCCAGTGGCCACGGCCGAGCCAAGCAATCGCTCCGAATCGCAGCACACCGACACCTGGCACAAGGTTGACGCAAAGGGCGAGTCAGCCAAAAGGCACGAGAGCGCTGCAGTCCTGATCGCCGATGATCTCTACGTCTTCGGCGGCCGCGGTGAGCGCCCGCTGCAGGCGCTGAACCTGAAGACCCAGCGCTGGCGAACCCTGGCTCCGCCGCCGCTGGAGATTCACCATGCCCAGGCAGTCGCCTACCAGGGCCGCCTCATCGTTATCTCCGGTCTAACCGGCAACTTCCCCGAAGAGCCGTCTCTGGAGCAGGTTCACATCTACGACCCGGCGACCAACGCCTGGTCAACCGGCCCCGAAATCCCCAAAGAGCGCCGTCGCGGCGCATCCGGGGTGGTCGTCATCGGCGACACGGCGTACATCCTCGGCGGCAACACCCGGGGCCACAACAGCGGCTATGTGCCATGGGCGGACAGCCTGAACCTGGCCACGGGCACCTGGACGGTGCTGCCTGATGCGCCGCATGCCCGTGACCACTTCCACGCGGCGGTTGTCGATGGCCAGATCTACGCCGCCGGTGGCCGGCTGTCTGCAGCGGACGCCGGCGATGCGTTGTCCCGAACGATTGCCCAGGTGGATGTGTTTGATCCAGCCAAGGCAACATGGTCCACGCTGGATGCCAACATCCCCACCCCTAGAGCTGGCACGGCAGCCGTCCCGTTCAACGGTCAGCTGGTTGTTCTCGGCGGCGAGAGCAGCCGCCAGGTGCCGGCCCACGCAGAAGTTGAGGCATTCGACCCGCGCAGCAGGAAGTGGACGACGCTGCCGCCGATGCCCCTCGGCCGGCATGGTGCCCAAGCCGTGGTGAGCGGGAACGCGCTCTGGATCACCGCAGGGAGTGAGAATCGCGGCGGAGGCCCGGAGCTCAATGATGTGCTTCGTTTGTCACCATGACCGGGTCGTGCGGCTGCGTTGCATCAAGAAAATGGAGTCATCAGTTGCCTGAACCTGAGGCGGCCGAGCGGTTCGTTTCCGCCAGCCTTCAGGGTAATAGCCAGTGCTTTTCCGTTGTCCACCCCTTGAACACCCGCGCACCCTCCGCGCCGGGCGCGTGCTGGGGCAGGCGCCGGCCGGCTGCGGCCTGGGACAGTCCCTTCATGGCGGGCCCGAAACGCAACCTGAAGGCTTCCGGCTGCTCCTGGAAATGGGCGTAGATGCGCGAGATCGCCGCGTGCTGGCGGGCTTCGTCAAGCAGGGACAGGTAGAAGATCATCTGCCTCCACGCATACGCGGTGTTCTTGAGCATGATCAGGCGGTCATGCCAGTGCAGGATGCGCATCTGCTGGCGTTTGCAGATCCACTGGTAGCAACGCAGTGCCATCGCCTCCAGTGAGGGGTCCAGCCGCTCCCGAAGTCCGGCACCGTCGAACAGCACCGCGAGGTTGTGGGTGGTCAGGATCTGCGCCTGCTCGAGGATCGACCCATTCGTCGCGGGTGACCCCAGTGCGGCCTGCAGGTCTGCGCGGCGGGCGGCCAGGGTCGACAGCGCGTCCGAACTCTCGGTAGACCGCTCCCAGAAGCGGCGTCCTGTCTTCTTTTTCGGCTTGTCCGGCAGTGCGGCCAACGCACGGGTGTCGATGTCGTAATAGTTGGCGTACAGCGTTCCGGCAACAACGCGTGCCGCGTGCCGCGCAGCCACGGTGAACGTGTTGGTGAACTCCCCCATGAAGATGTCGGCCGCAATCTCGTCCACGAAGGGCAGCTTCAGCTTGGCTCCCTCGGCCAGGGCACGGAACTCGCTCACCAGTTTGTTGGGGGTGATGGCGTGGGGGAATGCCTCGATGGCCACCAGCGCCGCTTCGGTCAGGGCCAGGCGTGCGCTTTCCGTGCTGGCGGCATCAGGTGCACGGTCGCCGTCCACGGCGGCGATCCAGGGCAGCTCCCGCAGGCGCACCTGGCTTTCGAGATTGAGCAGCAGCAGTGAGCGGCGTCTGCGGAAGGCGCGATACGTTGAGGCATACAGGCGGCGCAGCGTGGGGTCGGTCAACTCGCTGCTTCGGATCTCGGCGGTCAACGCAGGCAGCAGGCGTGCGATGGTGTCGCCCGAGGTGACGATGCCCGCAGCGACCAGTTCCGCGATGGTGCCGCGCCGGCAACGTTCCAGGCGCCTGCGGATCGCGGTCGGGAGCGGCTGTCCCGGACCGATGGAATACGTGACCGCCTCACCCTCAGTGATCGGTGCGGACAGCGCGGAAAAGTCACCAGTGCCCTCGGATTCCGGATACTCCGCCAAACGCTCGGCAACGGCATGACCGATCCGGTGGTGGCCTGCCGAAGCTACATCGCGCCGCTGCCGTTGCCGGAATGCAACGTGCTGCGGGGACCCTGGGCTGCCGTGCGCGGTAACGAAATCATCGACAATTCTGCGAATGCGCCCGACCTGGTTCCCGGTCAGCGTGGCTGCATCATCGCAGCAGATGGCGAGAAGCTGGAGCAGCTCACTCACCCGGTCCTTCCTGGCTGCGATCTTGCCGCGGTACGTGACGCGAGCGCTGTCGATCTGCGCCAGCAGGGCCGTGGCTGCCGCTTGCCAGCCTTCGGGATACCGGCGGCACGGCCATCCTTCCACATAGGTGTCGAGGAACAGCGAGATGGCCGTGTCATAAAGCGGCAAGCGGACGTTGACCGCCCTCGCCTGCTCCGCCAACCGGCGTTGCTCCTTGAGGCCCGACAACCGCTTGCGTACTTCACCCGCGGTGAAGACATTGACCTCGGCCGTAACGGGCGACGCTTCCCCTGTGGGCGCAGGGAAGAACCTCAGCCGGTCGAAGAAGGGCGCGATGGCCTCGATGATCGCCTGGGCCTGCTCACCTCGCCCCTGGCTGGCGAGCCACGCCACCATCGGCAGGGCCGCCTCCTCCGGCACATCGATGCGGTACCGGCCTTGGGCGAGCTGTGCCTGGAGGTGAGCCAGGCCTTCATCGGTAAGGTGCCAAAGATTGAGATCCAGCCGCGCCTGCGCGGGCCGGACGCCTTCCACCCACCGGGAGAGTTCGCGCTCGTAGGCGGTCAGCTCACCCCCGGCCAGCAGGCCACCGGTGGCGAAGCCGCCGGTCGCCACCTCCAGCGTGGCCCACGCCGGGATCTCGTGGAACGGTGTGCGCGAGCCGTACTGCGCGGTTCCCTCCTGGAAATGCTCGAGGATCTGCTGCCAGCGCTCCACCCGGGAATCAGCACGGGCGCGGGCCTCCGCGTCCGGGTGGTGCTCGCTGCTGATCAGTGCTTTGGCCAGCTGGAACCGGGCGTAGTCAAAGCCCAAGGCGGTAGCAGGGCCGTCGCTTCGATCTGAAGTCATCCGTGATGTCGATATCGCGAGGAAATGGGTCCGGAGGCTGGAGTCGAACCAGCGCCCTCCCGGTTAAGAGCCGAGGGTTCTGCCACTGAACTACTCCGGAGCATGCTGAGAATTTCGCATGGTGCGGGCGTGGGTGCAAGGCGAGGCTGGAGACGCAACCTGGCGTTGCCCAGGGATGCTTCAGGCCTTCTTTTTAAGCAGGCGCGCCACCGCAACCTCATACGCCGTCGCCACGTCGGTTCGGGCTTCATCCGCCACGTTGAACTGACTCGCCAACAGCGCCGCGTCTGGCCTGCAGCCCAGCTGGCCGACGGCCTTGAATATTTTCTTCATGAAGGCCGCATCACCCCCGATGATGTGCTGTTCCAGCCCCAGCATGTCGATCAAGGGAGCGACCAGTTCTGGTGCCTCCGTCTTGGCGACCACATCCAGCAGCTTCTTGTAGAAATGCAGGTGAAGCTCGGAGAACGCGTTCCGGTCGTTGAAGTAAGCCAGGAAAAGATCCGTGTAGGCCGGGCTGGCCACCTTGAGCAGGATGCGCATGAGCATGGCGTGCTCAAGGTCCATCTTTCCGGCATAGAACCGCTCCGGGAACATCGTCTTCGCGAGTGCCGCGTGGAAGCACTCGGTCATCGGGGCGATGATGCGTTCGCCCTCCCCGCTCAGCACGTCCACCAGCAGCTCGGATTCGATCGAGTAATGCGGGCGCAGCCCGTTGGCCACCATGGCGTGGAAAGCCCCTTCTGCCGGGTGAGCAAGGGCACCGCGGAGGATTTCCTCGTCGAAGTGGTCATGCATCAGGGTAGAGAACGCACCTGCCAGCAGCGCCAGATCCGTGATGGCGTAGAGGCTCTTCCAATCTTTGGCCTGCATGAGCCGGGCCACCCGCCAGCGCGCCGCGTGCTCCTCGCTGGGGACGTAGGGCGCTTCGGGCAGTTGCAGGGGGGCGGCTTCCTCGCGGTGCGGTGCATCGACGCGGAGCTGGGTGAACTTCCTGCCTGCCAGGGGGCTGAGGCTGGTGATCGGATTTCCGGTGACATCGAGATCGTCCAACGCCGGGCAGTCTGCGAGCGGGCCGAGGTCGCGGATCTGGTTCCCGCCCACATCCAGCTCGCGCAGTCGCGGATAGCTCTTCGCGAAGGCCAGGTCGGTGATCTTGCCGGTGTGGAGGGTGAGGCTGCTCAGCAGCGGCAGGTCGAGCCCTGCGGGGAAGCGGGAGAGCTTGTTCCGACGGAAGATCAGCGACTCCAGCGCATGGAACCCGTTGAGCGCATCGAAATCGGTGAACACACAATCGGTGATGGACAGCCAATATAGATGCGGCAAAGCCCGCAACGCCGCCAGATTGGTAAAGTTCAGGCGATCAAGCCGCAGGAAGTGGAGATTTCGGATATGCGCGATCCGCGCCAGATCCACCGGCTCGGTCATCTTGCTGCTGCGTAACGAAAGGTCCAGCACGTCATCGCAGCCCGCGATCAGGTCCAGGTCGTCGCTGGTGAACCGATCAAGGTGGAGACCCTTTGCGTGGTTCAGTACGTTGATCGGGGAGCAGACGTGGTCGGTCCAGACGGATTTCTTAGGTGCCATTGGGGGTGAGGTGTGCTTCCATTCGAGCGCCCTACACTATCAGACGAGCAGGTACGTCGGCTCTTGGGCAGGGCCGGTCCCCATGGCCCGTGTCACAGAAGCGAGCGGCGGCAACCTCGTCCCCGCTTGAGACTGGCCATCACCCTTCCGATCCGCAATCAACATCGGTCATGCGGATCTCAACCTGCGCCGCAGCGCAGGCCATGGTGCCGATCCGGGTGCTGTCGCCGATACCCATGCAGCTGGAGCCGATATAGTTTGCTTGACTGAAATGCACCCCGGCACCTGCCGGCGTACCGGGGCAACGGGCTTCAAAGCTGGCATTGCAGCCGGTCCTGGATGGCTTGGGCGACTGCAGGTACAGCACGTCCTTGCCACCACCGATGCACGTGGTGGCGCGGCCGCCAAAGCTGCTTCGCACGGCCTGCTCTGCCTGCCGGATCTTCTCCAGGCCGTCAGCTTCGGCAAGGCGACGCCGCTCATCAGCTGCCTTTTCGTCTGACAGGCGCTTCTGCTCTGAAGACTGCGCAGGGCGCTCCGCCGCCCTCTCGCTGACCTGGGCGCTGCGCTTGGCAGCCGCCATGCGTTCGCGCTCTGCGGCAACCTGGGCCTGCAGCTGACGGTCGCGGTCCAACCTCGCTGCGCTCGGCGGCGCACCCTGTGCCTGGCTCGCGGCGCGCTGCGCCGCCATCTGCGCCTGTGCGGCACGCGCACGCTGCTGCCGCTCGCGGTCGGCGGCCTCCGCCTGCGTGCGGATGCGGTCAAGATTGTCCTGCATCGCCGCCTGCTCCTGGTCTTTCTTTGCCATCTCGTCGCGGAATACGCCCATGCCGTGCGCAAGAATGTCAGCGAAACCTGGCGTCGGTGCCATGGGTTCGGGATCGTCCTGTTCGTACTGCCCCTCGTCCACCGGCACCTGGCGCGCCTGACCCAGTGCGTGCTGGTTTGCGGCGGCAGCACGCGCCGCCGCCTCCACGCTAGCGCGGTTGCCTGCGACCTCACCGCGCAGGGCCTGCGCTTCCTGGGCGGTCAACGTGCGTGGCTTGTTCTGGCTGTGCAGGGACAACGGCGCAAGCAGTAGATGCGCCCCTATCAGGATAATCAGCGTTCGCATGCAGGTGTGCTCAGAAGCCGGTGCTGGAGGGGGGTTCACAACTCATCTTGAGGAATTTCATGGCGTACTCGATGCGCTCGGCCAGGTCTGGGTCAGGGGTTGACAGCCGGAAGGACGCGTTGGGTCCGTTACTGCCGTTCAAGCGGAAGGTGGCGGAGGTAACGTAAGACGTGGAGGTCGAGGTGGTGCCCACGCTCCGAATGATGGAGGCATTGCCCCAGTCGAGAAACTGCGGGGTGCCGAACACACCCGGGAATGCCGGCAGAGGGCTTTCCTCTGGGTTATAGAACACGCCGCTGCTCTCAAGCACGATTCGGGAATAGTTCAGCGCACGAATCGCCGTGATGCACGGATTGCTTGCGCCCGAGGCGTCCCTGTCATCGATCTGGCTTACATTGATCAACAGCAGCGCATTGGAGCCGTCCATGAGCCGGGTTTGCCCGGCGATGGCCAGCCAGCCGGTACCCTTTGCGCGGTCATCGAAGACACTGCGCAGGAAGGTCTGCGCGCCCTCAGCGGTTTGTGCAGGCGGTGCGGCCGCGGCCGGGTTCAGTGCAGCGGCGCACAATGTGGCCAACAACGCCATGGCAGTATTACGGGGTGTCATAGGGCGTTAGCTCCAGAGGGAAGGGGTTCGACCACCGATCCGGCTGAGCGGCTTGGCGAAGATCCGGTTGCGGATGGCATTGATCAGGCCGCTGCAACCCTGCTCGGCAACGCTGCCCAGATAGGTAGAAAGCGAGCTGAGGGTGCTCTTGAAGAACGCCACGAGGCTCCCGCTCGGATCTTTTGCGGTAATGGTGCCGATCAGCAACCCCACTGCGGGATATTCGGCGATGAGCGCCGCTGCGCCCATGGCGATCAGCACCGGCGACACCACCCTCACCGTTTCCCCTACCGCAGTGCAGGCCGGCGAAGCTGCGGTGCCGGTGGGCTTTGGTGCGGTGATGCGCGCTTGCTGGAGTTCGGTGGAAGCAAGCGCCAGCGCGCTATGCCATTTTCCGACAAGGCCGGCCAGGGCGGCTTCCTTCAACGGAGCGGCGTCCAGTGCAATGAACGCGGTGGGCCCCGCGCCATCGGGCGGGAAGATGACTACGAGGAAGGGGCCGGCGGACCCCGCAAGATCCAGGCGGGTCATCCATTGCTGGGCGCGCGCGTAGTCATAGATCTCGAGGAGATAGGTGCAGTCCTCCAGGCGCTTGGTATCCGGTGCCTGCGTGGTGAGCGGCATTCGGGTCACGATGAGATTGGGATCCACCGCCGACTGCGCAAGCACATCCTCGGTGCGGGGCACCTGAAGGAAGGCTTCGCAGGCTTTGCGATTGTTCGGCGCGTCCTTGCGCAGCAACAGCATTGCGCTGGGGATCGGTTCAAGCACTGTGTCCGGGCCGGCAAAGCTGCGGGTTAGCCGGAAGTTGCTCAGAGAAGTCGGCGGCTGCTTGGTGGGTTCGTACGAGGACGGACCTTGAACCGGCGAAGGTGGGATATCCCTCGTCGACACGTGGGAGGCACAGCCACAGAGCGCAGCGAGTGTGGCGAGCGCCAGCAACAGCCGCATTGTCTTACGGTTCGATACCCTCATGGCGAACTCCCCCTGTAGAGATCGGTCTGTTTGAGCAGTATTTCCATCGCTGGCGGTCGGCCGGCACTCCGGTTTGGGGCTTGACAAGCCGCCAGGGGGGCGGCCCGACGTGTTGCCTACCCGCTTGGGCTGGACAGCCGCGGCAGGGAAGCGGCGATGGCGCTCAACAATCGGATCAGTGCCGGCTGTCCCCGCTCGCCGGTCTTGTCGTAGATCACCTTGAGGCGGGTCTGGGCTGTTGCGGGCGAGATCCCGGCGTGGGTGGCCGCTTCTGCGAGGTCCGGGTGGAGGAACAGCGCCTCGGCGAGCAGGGCCTCGGCGGTGGTCAACGAGAACAGTGCGCGCAGCAGGTCCCTGAAGGTCGCGGCCGGCGCCATGCCCACCGGCTGCAGGAACACGACAGCGGCCTCGCTGCCGTCCTGGCCGATCATGGGCATGATCGGATGGGCGTACGCGATCAGGGTGTTAAGGCCGGCCTGGTTCACCACCATTGCGGTACCTGCCGCACGCCGCAGCCCACCCTGTTGCGCGGTGCCCTTGCACGCAACATGCAGCAGCTGCTGAAGCGGACGCGGCTGATACGGTGCCACCAGCCGGCGTTGCTGCAGTGCCAGCACACTGCCTTGTGCAAGCAGCTGCTCGGCGGCCGGATTGGCGCGGATCACGCGCTGCTCGCCATCCAGCAGCAGCATCGCGGTGGGCACTGAATCCACCGCCTGCTCCAAGGTGGAGACGCGGTGCTCCAACCAGCTCAGTCGGCGCTGGATCGCATAGGCATTCACCCAATGCGGTGTGAGCGCGCGCAGCACGCCGAGTTCGGCCTCATTGAACGCAGCTGCGCCGACCTCGCGACAGATGGACAACGTGACCGAGTTGCTCCCATCGTAGTGCCCGACCGAGGCCACCTGCTGGCCGATGTCGAGCTGCCGGTAGTAGCTGTTGAACGCATCGGTTCGCTGCATCTCCCGGCGCGGCAGGAGGGTGTCGCTGTCGATCACCTTGCCGGTGGCCAGTTGCGGGACCACTCTGATGATCCATGGGTCGTGATGCAGGTCGTGCGCGGCCAGTGCGGCGGTCATCCGCTCCGGGTTGCGGCCATGGATCACCGCCACGTCGCCTTGCCCGTGCGTCACATCGTGGCGCAACACCGCAACGATGCTGGCACCCGTTGCCTGTGCCAGCATCTGGTTGAACTCCTCCTGCGCACCCTCGGCAAGAACGGTCGCATAAAGGGCATCCAGCAATGCCCCGGGCGCGTGGCCCGGAGGGTCTCGTGATGCGGTCATCGACATGCTCCCTGTCCTCCCGGTGCCAGAGTGATGGCGCGACGTGGGGGTCGTCAACTGGTCCTTCCGGGGCATGAAGATCAAGGC
>JAEWLO010000106.1 GCA_023457475.1 Pseudomonadota bacterium
CCCCCGCCGGCCCCCCGCCCCCCCCCCCCCCACGACCCCGGGGGCCCCGGGGCTCCGCCCGGCGGACCGGCTATACTGTCGATCTCTCTGTCTTTCGTTCAGAACAGGTTGCATCCATGTTCGAGTCCCTGACCCAGCGCCTCTCCGGCACCATCGAGCGGCTGCGTGGCCGCGGCCGCCTCACCGAGGAAAACATCCGCGAGGCCACGCGTGAAGTGCGCATTGCGCTGCTCGAGGCCGATGTGGCCCTGCCCGTGGTGCAGGCGCTGGTGGAACGCATCAAGGTGCGCGCGGTCGGCCAGGAAGTGCTCAAGTCGCTGACTCCCGGCCAGGCGCTGATCAAGGTCGTGCGCGCCGAGCTGACCGCCGTGATGGGTGCGGCCGCCAGCGACCTGAACCTCAACGTCCCGGCTCCGGCGGTGATCCTGATGGCCGGCCTGCAGGGCGCGGGCAAGACCACCACCGTCGGCAAGCTGGCCAAGCACCTGAAGGAAAAGCGCAAGAAGAAGGTGATGGTGGTCTCGGCCGACGTCTACCGTCCGGCGGCCATCGAGCAGTTGAAGACGCTGGCCGACCAGGTCGGGGTACTGTTCTTCCCGTCCACCGCCGACCAGAAGCCGGAAGCCATCGTGCGCGCCGCCATCGACGACGCGCGCCGCTCGTTCGTGGACGTGCTGCTGGTCGATACCGCCGGCCGCCTCGCCATTGACGAAGCGATGATGGTCGAGATCAAGGCGCTGCATGCCGCGATCAACCCGGCCGAGACCCTGTTTGTGGTCGACGCCATGACTGGCCAGGACGCCGCCAACACCGCCAAGGCCTTCGGTGACGCATTGCCGCTGACTGGCGTAGTGCTGACCAAGACCGACGGCGACGCCCGCGGCGGTGCCGCGCTGAGCGTGCGCTACATCACCGGCAAGCCGATCAAGTTCGTCGGCGTCAGCGAAAAGCCTGACGGTCTGGACGTGTTCCATCCGGACCGCATGGCCAGCCGCATCCTCGACATGGGCGACGTGCTCTCGCTGGTGGAGCAGGTTGAGCAGCAGGTCGACAAGGACAAGGCCGCCAAGCTGGCGGAGAAGGTCGCCAAGGGCAAGAAGTTCGACCTCAACGACATGCGCGACCAGCTCGAGCAGATGCAGAACATGGGCGGCATCGGCGGCCTGATGGACAAGCTGCCGGGCCTGGGCCAGATTCCCGAGCACCTCAAGCAGCAGGTCAGCCAGGGCAAGGAAGTGCCGCGCATGATCGCCATCATCAATTCGATGACCAAGCGCGAGCGCCGCAACCCGGGCCTGCTCAATGGTTCGCGCCGCGCGCGCATCGCGCGCGGTTCCGGCCTCACCCCCGCCGACGTCAACAAGCTGATGAAGCAGTATCAGCAGATGGAAAAGATGATGAGCAAGATGGCCGGCGGCGGCATGAAGGGCATGATGCGCAGCATGAAGGGCATGATGGGGGCCATGGGCGGCCGCGGCGGACTGCCGTTCCGCTGAGACACGCAGGGCGTGTCGCTACGCCGGGCGTTGAGCCGCGCGCAGGGGCGTATGCTGTGGGGCAACTGGTCCCCACAGGTGCGCCGAGCGTGAGCAACCCGCGAATTCTCGAACGCGCCGACAGTTTCTGTCGGCGTTTTTCGTTGCAGTCCCCGATCCTGCTGGCCCCGATGGCCGGGGCCTGTCCCGTGTCGCTTTCAGCCACGCTGGCGAATGCCGGCAGCATGGGCGCGATGGGCGCGGTCCTGTCGCAGCCGCAGGACATCGTGCAGTGGATGACCGCGTTCCGTGCGCAGTCGAACGGGCCAGCCCAGGTCAACGTGTGGATCCCCGACGAACTGCCGGTGCGCGACCCCGCTGCCGAAGCGGCGACCCGCGCGTTCCTGGCTCAGTGGGGGCCGGAAGTGGCGGCCAGTGCCGGTGACGCAGGGCCGGCTGATTTCGATGCACAGTTCGATGCGTTGATCGCGTCGCGTCCTGCGGTGGCATCCAGCATCATGGGGGTGTTCTCGGCTGTGCAGGTGCAGCGCCTGAAGGACGCCGGCATCGCGTGGTTCGCCAATGCCACGACCCTGGCCGAGGCGCGCGCGGCCGAGCAGGCCGGGGCCGACGCCGTGGTGGCGCAGGGCTTCGAGGCCGGCGGGCATCGCGGTGCCTTTGACCCGGCCAACGCCGAGCGCCAGCTGGTGGGGCTGTTCGCCCTGCTGCCACGGTTGGCCGACCATGTGAACATTCCGGTGATCGCCGCCGGTGGCATTGCCGATGGCCGGGGCGTGGCCGCGGCTCTGCTGTTGGGAGCCAGTGCGGTGCAGGTGGGTACGGCCTTCCTGCGCACGCCCGAATGCGCGATCGATCCGGCCTGGTCGCAGGCGCTGGCCGAGGCCGAACCGGAGGACACCTGGCCGACGCGCGCCTTCAGCGGACGGCTGGGGCGCGGTCTGGCGACGCCGTATGTGCGTGCGGCGGCCGCCGCCGGTGCGCCGCCGCCGCAGCCCTATCCCGTGCAGCGCGGCTTGACCGCGCCGATGCGCGCGCAGGCCAATCGCGAGCACCGTATCGACGCCATGCAGGCGTGGGCGGGGCAGTCGGCGTGGATGGCGTCGGCGCAACCGGCGGCCGAGGTGCTGCACGGGTTGTGGCAAGACGCTCGAGCACTGCTGGCGTGAGCCTGTATTGCAACGGGGCGCTCGCGCGCGCTGAAGACCTGGCCGGTACGCTGGTCAACTATGGCCACTTCACCTCCCTGCAGGTGCGGGGTGGGGCGGTGCAGGGGTTGGATCTGCATCTGCGGCGACTGCTGCAGGGCACGGTGCGGCTGTTCGGCACTTCGCTGGAAGGCACGCAGGTGCAGCGATGGATCGCAGAGGCGCTGCAGGCGCAGGACGAGGTGGATGCCTCGGTTCGGGTCACCGTGTTCTCACGCGCGTTCGACTTCCGCGATCCGCTGAAGGCGGTGCCGGTGGACGTGCTGGTGGCGGTGTCCGCGCCGGTGTCCGTGAGCGCCCAGCCGAGGCGGGTGCGCAGCGTGGCCTACCAGCGCGAGATGCCTGAACTGAAGCACGTGGGCACGTTCCCGCTGTTCCAGCAGCGCCGGCTGGCGCTGCAGGCCGGCTTCGATGACGCCTTGTTCGTCGATGCGCGCGGGCAGGTGAGTGAGGGTACTACCTGGAACGTGGCGTTTGCGCGCGGGAATGAGGTGGTGTGGCCGCAGGCTGAGGCGCTGCGGGGGACGCACGAGCGGTTGCTGCAGGCCGGGTGGGGGGGAGAACCGGTGGTGCGGCCGATCGGGCTGGCTGACCTCGGGCAGTTCGATGCCGCCATCGCCTGCAATTCGGCCGGGGTGTGGCCGGTGGGATCGGTGGACGAACAGGTGTTTCCGGAGTCGGCGGCGCTCTGTGCGCGGGCGATTGAGGCGCTTTCCGCCACGCGTTGGGATCCGTTGTAGGCGGCGAGCGTGGCCGGACCTCGCGGGGCGTGATGCCCATTCATCTTCACGGCACCGGCGTACTTGGAATGCCCGGCCGGCCCCGCTATAATCGCCGGCTTACCGCGCCATCCTGGCGACTGGGCTACAGAGGAAATACCACCATGGTCAAGATTCGACTGACCCGCGGCGGCGCCAAGAAGCGTCCGTTCTACCACATCATCGTGACCGACGTCCGTAGCGCCCGTGACGGCCGCAACATCGAGCGCGTCGGCTACTACAACCCGGTGGCCCAGGGTGCCGAGCAGCGCATCGTGCTGGACCTGCCGCTGGTCGACAAGTGGGTCGCCAAGGGCGCCCAGATGACCGACAAGGTCCGCAACCTGTACAAGGAAGCGACCAAGGCCCAGGCCGCTGCGGCCTGATCCTGACGGGCCGCGCCTGGCGCGGCCCGTCGGCTTACGCAGATGAAAGATATCGAGCGCCGCATCCTGCTGGGCAGGATTGTCGGCGCTTTTGGTGTGCGAGGCGAGATCAAGCTTGAGTCCTGGACCGAGCCGCGTTCCGCCATCTTCAATTATCAGCCCTGGATCCTGCGCACGCCCGCCGGCCAGGAAAGCACCCTCAAGGGCGCGCGCGGACGTCAGTCCGGCAAGCATCTGGTGGCGGTGTTCCCCGACGTGACCGACCGCGATGTGGTCGAGGCCATGTACGGGACCGAAGTTTACGTGCCGCGCAGCGCGCTGCCGCCGCCGAAGCCCGACGAGTACTACTGGGTCGACCTGGAAGGGTTGCAGGTGCGTACCGTGGACGGCGTCGAGCTGGGCCGCGTGTCCCATCTGTTCTCCACCGGCTCCAATGATGTGCTGGTGGTGCAGGGCGCGCGCGAGCGCATGATTCCGTTCGTGCAGCCTGATTTCGTGGTCTCGGTGGACTTCGAGGCAAATCTGGTCGTGGTCGACTGGGATCCGGAGTTCTGACCGGTGCGCATTGACGTCATCACCCTGTTCCCGGAGTTCATGGCGCAGTCGGCCGCGCTGGGCGTGGTCGGCCGAGCCGCCGAACGCGGTCTGCTCGACCTGCATGGCTGGAATCCGAGGGACTATGCTGAAGGCAACTACCGCCGGGTGGACGACCGTCCGTTCGGCGGCGGCCCCGGCATGGTGATGCTGATCGAGCCGCTGCGGGCGTGCCTCGCGGCGGCCAGGGCGGCCGATCCGACCCCGGCCCCGGTGATCTACCTCAGCCCCCAGGGCCGGCCGCTCACCCAGGCCAAGGTCCGGGAACTGGCGGCGCTGCCGCGCATGATCCTGCTCTGCGGCCGCTACGAGGGCGTGGACGAGCGCTTCCTCGAGGCCAGCGTGGACGAGGAGATCTCCATCGGCGATTACGTCCTGTCCGGCGGCGAGCTGGGCGCGGCGGTGATCGTGGACGCGGTGACCCGGCTGCAGGAAGGGGCATTGAACGACGCCGAATCGGCCGCCCAGGACAGTTTCGAAGGCCCGCAGGGGCTGCTGGACTGCCCGCATTACAGCCAGCCCGCGCAACATGAATGGGGCGATGTTCCCGACGTACTGCGCTCGGGCAACCACGCCGCCATCGCCCGCTGGCGCCACCAGCAGTCGCTGCTGCGGACCGCTGAACGGCGGCCGGATCTGCTGGACGAGGATGCCCTGTCCAAGGTCGACCGCCAGCTGCTGGCCCAGGCCCGCGAGGGCGGGCTGGACCGGTAACACGGGGCTGCGTGAAACCGGTAGCGCCCGCCGTTGGCCGGCCCGGGCGGTCCGTGTGCCGACCAACGGCCGGCGCTACCGGGTTGAGTTGCCAGCAGGCCCGCAGTCACGCTAGAATCGCGGATTCCCAAAGGGCCTTTCATGCCCCTTGGTGGAATCCCTACAAAAAACGTGCAGCACAGTCCGGTGACTGCATGAGCCCACGTTGTCGAAACGACACACTCACCCGAACACACTCGGTGCAACCATGAGCAAGCTGAACAAAACCATCCTTTCGGATTTCGAATCCGCCCAGATCTCCCGCGAGCTGCCGAAGTTCAGCCAGGGTGACACCGTCGTCGTCAACGTGAAGGTGAAGGAAGGCAACCGTGAGCGCGTCCAGGCCTACGAAGGCGTTGTGATCGCGACCAAGAATGCCGGCCTGAACTCGGCTTTCACCGTCCGCAAGATCTCGCACGGCTACGGCGTCGAGCGCGTCTTCCAGACCCACAGCGCCATCATCGACTCGGTCGAAGTGAAGCGCCGTGGTAAGGTCCGCGCCGGCAAGCTGTACTACCTGCGTGGCCTGGAAGGCAAGGCCGCCCGCATCAAGGAAGATCTGGCTGCCGCTGCGCAGGCCAAGGCTGCCCGCCTGGCTGCCGCCAAGGCCCAGTAATACCGACAACGTCAGTTGTCCCGCAGCGGCCACCTTCGGGTGGCCGTTTGCGTTCAGCGCACCGGCTCCGGATCCGCCACCGGCGACGGTGGAGCGGCCGGCACTTCCGCCGGTACCGCAATCTCCTCCCGATGCGTCGGCAGCATCCGCGCCTTGCGCCAGCCACCCCAGCGGTAATACGCCAGCGACATCAACATCGCGCACAGCGAACTGGCCGGGAAGCTCCACCAGATCGCATCTGCGCCCCATCGCCCCTGCAGCAGCTCGGCGAACGGCACCCGGATGCCCCATAGCGACACGGCCAGGATCACCAGCGGCGGAATCACCGCGCCGGTCGAACGCACCACGCCGGAAATCACGAAGCTCACCCCGAAGAACAGGAACGACCACACGGCGATGTGGTTGAGATGGCGGGCCACGTCCAGCGCTTCACTCCCCGCCGGCAGGAACAGCGCCAGCGAGTAACGGTCCAGCAGGATCAACGGCAGGATCAATACGCCGGTCAATACGAAGTTGTAAAGCACGCCACTGCGCGCCGTGCCGCGCACCCGGTCCCAGCGCCCCGCGCCCACGTTCTGCGCCGCCATCGACGAACAGGCCGCGCCGATCGCCATCGCCGGCATCTGCACATATGTCCAGAGCTGCAGCGAAGCACCGTACGCCGCCGCGGTGTCGGTGCCATAGCTGTTGACCATGCTCATCATCAGGATCATCGAAAGCGAGATCAGCACCATCTGCAGGCCCATCGGCACACCCTTCACCACCAGCGCCCGCAGGATGGTCGTGTCCACCCGGAACAGCGCCATGTCCTTCCTGCCCAGCCACAGCACATGGCGCTTGTTGCGCATGTACCAGAGCAGGCCGATCAGCGAGAGCGTCTGGGCGATCAACGTCGCCCACGCCGCGCCGGCAATGCCCAGTTCCGGGAACGGTCCGATGCCGAAGATCAGCAGCGGGTTGAAGCCGATATCCAGCACCACCGACACCAGCAGGAAGCGGAACGGTGTACGCGAGTCGCCCACGCCGCGCAGCGCCGAGCTCAGGAAGGCGAACGCGTACAGCGTCGGCATGGCCAGGAAGATCACCCGCAGGTAAGCCTCGGCCAACGGCAGCGAAGCGGCCGGCGTGCCCATCGCCGCCAGCAACGGACGTGACAGCCACCAGCCGGCGATCGCGATGACCACCGACAGTCCGATGAAGAACGTTGCACTGGTGCCCATGACCCGGCGCGCCTGCGGAATATTGCGCGCGCCCATCGCCTGGCCGATCAGGATCGTCGCCGCCATCCCGATGCCGAACACCGAGCCGATCAGGAAGAACATGATGTTGTTGGCGTTCGCGGTCGCGGTCAGTGCCGCCTCGCCCAGGAAGCGGCCCACCCAGACCGCGTTCACCGACCCGTTCAGCGACTGCGCGATGTTGCCCGCCAGGATCGGCAGGGCGAACAGCAGCAGGTTGCGCCCGATCGGGCCGTTGGTCAGGTCAAGCGGCGCTTTGGCCATGGGCGCTGGTGGGAGGCGGACGACAGCGGCACACTAGCACCACCCCCGTCACAGGGACATCGCGATGACGCACCGTCGCTTTCAACGCATTCCATCCGCCGCGCGGACCCCGGTAGCGCCGGCCATTGGCCGGCCCAAGGGCTCCCTGGCTGACCGGTTCACCTGCGGCC
>JAEWLO010000107.1 GCA_023457475.1 Pseudomonadota bacterium
GGGCGGGGTGCGGCGGGTCACGCCACTGGGTTGGACCCGGGAGGCGCTGACGCGCTGAAGCGCGGGCACACGACCGGCGGTCGTGTGCCCTGCCCCTTAACGGAACGCGGCGATGGCCGCCTTGGTGTTGACCAGCACGCGCTGGTTGTCGGCACTGGCGGCGATGCCCATGGGCACGCCGTTGTAGCTGATGTTCGGGTTGGACCAGAAGTTCAGGCGCGGGCACCCCGAGGTGCAGTCGTACGCCATGATGGTGCGCCAGCGCGAGCCGGTGCTGGGCTGGTAGCGATACCCATGTCCATAGGCGTACGGACTGGTGCTCGGGTCGGTGGCGAGGTCATGCCGGGCGCTCTGGAGATGACCGATTTCATGTGCGAACGAGTAGTAGCCGGTCGCGCAGTCCCAGTACACCGCCGCGAACGCGGTGGAGGCGCTGGAGCCGATTCCCGACGCCAGCCCGCAGTAACTGCTGTTGTTGATCAGCAGCACCGCCACGTCTGCCGCCGTGCTGTTGCGGGTGGTGTGGATGGCGTCCATGTAGCCGTCGCTGGTGGAGCGGAACCGCGCCAGGTCGGTGCTGAAGTTGCCCGATTCGGTGTACGACACGGCCGAGTAGTTCGCCAGCTGCAGGGTGATGCCCACGTTGCTGTTGACGTAGCCCTGGTTGGACTCGGCCACCGCCAGCTGCACCAGCGACTGCATGTTGCCGCCGTAGGCGCTCACCGCAGCATTGGTGGCGGCCACCAGCACCCGGATGGTCGCAGGGGTACCGGACGATGCGGCGGCTGCGGTTGCTTTCTCATCCACCGCCATGTCGATGCGTGGCAGCGCGTTGTAATCGGCGGCCGGATGGTCGGCCGGCATGCGCGACTCGTCCACCTGCACCAGCACGTGCCGCCCATCGCTGACAGGACGCAGACGATACAGCTGCCCGTCCCTGCGGATGGAGCCAGTGACGGTCTGTCCGTCGCTGACCAGGATCACCGAGTTGCCGGGATCGTTCGTAGTGGCCTTGCTGGTGAGCTTGTCCGACGCGGCGCGCAACTGCCCGTACCAGATGCTGCCGCCGTCCGGCAGCGCTTCAACGCGCTGCTGCAACGCCTTCACCTGCGTCCCGAGCAGGGCGAACTCCAGCTGGCGCTGCGCCGGCACCACCGCGGCCGCGTTCACCTTCACTTCTTCCACCGCAGCGGTGGAGGGTGCCGCCAGCAAGGGCTGCACCGCCGGCTGCGTGGAGGCACTGGCACGGCTGAGCACCGTCACCGGTTCGAACAACGGGGCGGCGGCGGCGGTTCCCGCACCGGCCAGGCACAACGCGATCACACCTGCGGTCTTGCTCATCGAACTGGACATCGTGTCGTTCTCCGTGAGTGAAACGTGAGTGGATGAGTCTGCTGCCGCCCCTTTCGGCTGCGGCTCCATATGGCTTCAATCCCGCGTGTGAATTCAATAGCGACCCTCAGTCACTATCCGGAACTGTGATCGACGGCCACGACGGTTCAGCAATGTCGCGTTCGGCCCGGTTTCGCGCTAACGTGAAAGCGCTTCGATTGGGGAACCGACGCCATGGCAGTTCTGCTCCAGATCGGCCTGTTCTTTGACGGCACCCGCAACAACGCCGACAACCTGTTGCACGCCGCGCGCCCTTCCGGCCGCCCCCTGCCCGCACCGCGCACGCCAACCCCGGCGGCACTGGCCGACGATGCCTCGCCCTATCAGAGCCGGATCACCAGCAGCTACAGCAATGGGCTGACCAACATCGCGCGGCTGCACGCGCTGTATCCGGACCACCGCGAGGCACCCTCCGCACCTTCCAGCCACCTCTCGCTTGCCATCTACATCGAGGGCTCCGGCACCCGCACCGGTGAGGAAGACGACCTGATGGGCCTGGCCTTCGGCGTCGGCCGCAGTGGCGCGATGGCGAAGGTGCACCGCGCGCTCGACACCCTTTTGCCGGATGCGCTGCGCACGCTGGCGGCACGAATACCGGACTCAACCGTGCGTGACGTCCGTGTGGACCTGTTCGGCTTCTCGCGCGGAGCCGCATCGGCGCGCGAGGCGGTGAATCAACTCAATCGCACCGGCGGCCATGACTGGCTGCGCGAGCAGCTGCACCGCACGGGGTGGGCGATCGCCTCCGGGGTCCCACTGCGAACGCGCCCCGTGCGATTCGTCGGACTGTTCGACACGGTCGTCGCCATCGCCTCGCGCAGGCGCGAAGACCTGCCCCAGGTGGCACTCGCTGCTGGCTGTGCCGATGCCGTTGTGCAGCTCGTCGCGCGCGATGAACATCGCGAACACTTCGCGCTGACCACCGTCGCGCCCGCGCACGAGGAGATCGCCCTGCCCGGCGCGCACGCGAACATCGGCGGTGGCTACGACCAGCGCATCGAAGGTCCAAAGCTGCTCACCCGCCCGCAGGGTCAGCGCCTGCGCAACCACACCGTGCCGGACCTCGAAGCACCGCCCCTCGCGCTGTTGAAGGCAACCGCGGTTTACAGGCAGGCGCAGGCGGCATGCACACGCTGGCAGCAGGCTTTGGGCCTGGGCGACGACGCGATCTGGGTGGATGTGTGGCACCGCTGGCAGCAGATGCGCATCGCCGGCAGTGACAGCGTGCTGCCGCAGTGGGTGCTGTTCGCACAGGCGGCGGTGGTGCTCAAGCGTGAGATCGACTGGCGGTATCAGCTCGTGGCGATGCGCGTGATGCATCAGCGCGCGGTGGCCGCAGGCGTGGCGTGGAAGCAGTCGCCCGATGAGGTGCCAGGGTATGCATTGCCGGTGGAGTTGCAGCCGATTGCAGCGCGGTTGATGGCGGGACAGGCATTGAGTGGAGCGCAGGAGACGTTGTTGCGGCAGAAATATCTGATGCAGTCGGCGCACTGGAACTTCGATGCGCTGGGGGACACCGCGTTGTTGTATGCGGCGGATGAGGGGACGAAGGAGTTGCCGTATCGGCCGGGGCCGGGATTGTTCTACATCAACCGGCCGACAGAGGATGGAAACCGTGTGGTATTGCAGAACGTTTGACGCATTACGTCGATTCGGGGTCATGCCCCATCGCGCGTTGAACCGTTATTGGCAGTCGATAGGGATGCGACCCTACCGCTCTTCCCGTGGCCACCGACAAGCTGTCGAAGGCCGGCCGGGGCGGGTTTGCGGGAATCCAACAGCGGACACGCATGGCGTATCCCTACGCGGAACCGGCGGCGTCGATCAGGTCGGCGAGTTCTTCTTCGTCGAAGCCGGCAAGCAACCGGGCTTCGAGATTGAAAGGACCGTTGAGGTAGCCACCGGCGTGTTCGCGCAGCAGCGCGATGAAGCGCGCTCGCGGCTCCACGCCCGCACGTGCGCAGTACCAACGGTACCAGCGCGAACCCGCCGCCACGTGCGCCACTTCCTCGCGCAGGATCACCTCCAGCACGTCGGCTGTCGCGTGGTCGTTGGACGAGCGCAGCTTGGTGATCATGCCTGGCGTCACGTCCAGCCCCCGCGCCTCCAGCACGCGCGGCACCAGCGCCATGCGGGCCAGTCCGTCGTGCGCGGTGCGCTCGCACATTTCCCACAGCCCGTTGTGCGCCGGCAGGTCGCCGTACGCATGTCCATGCGCCTGCAACCGTTCGTGCAGCAACAGGAAGTGCCGCGACTCATCGTCGGCCACCCCCACCCAGTCCGCATGGAACGACGGCGGCAGACCGCGGAAGCGGTACACGGCATCCCAGGCCAGGTCGATCGCATTGAGCTCGATGTGCGCGATGGCGTGGATGAACGCCGCGCGTCCTTCAACGCTGCCCAGGCCCCGCCGCGGCACCTCGCGCGGATGCACCAGACGCAGCTGCGGCGGTCGGCCCGGCATCCGGATCGACTCCGCCGGTGGGGCGTCGACTGACGCCTTCAAGTGACCCGCCCGGTACTGCCGCGCGTAGTGCTGGGTCAGCGCCACCTTGCGCAGTGGATCCGCTTCCGCCATGCACTGCTGCGCCGCGCACAGCAGGTCGTTGGCCGCGTCGTCGGGCGGCAGCGGTGCGCTCACAGCTGGCCTCAGGCGCGGCGCTTGTGCTTGGCGTCGTCCGAACGGAGCTGCTGGATGCGTTCGAAGTAGCCCGGCTCGATCCCGGTCGGGTATACACCGGTGAAGCACGAAGAATCGAACGACTTCAGCTCCTGGTTGCCCTCGCTCACCGCCGCTTCCATGTCCTCGATATCCTGGTAGATCAACCAGTCGCACCCCAGGTGCGCTTCGATCTGCTCCACGGTGCGATTGTGCGCCACCAGCTCTTCGGCGGCCGGCATGTCGATGCCGTAGATGTTCGGGTAGCGCACCGGCGGCGCGGCACTGGCCAGGTAGACCTTGCGCGCGCCTGCATCGCGTGCCATCTGCACGATCTGCTGGCTGGTGGTGCCACGCACGATGGAGTCGTCGACCAGCAGCACCACGCGGTTGCGGAACTCCAGGTGGATCGGGTTGAGTTTGCGCCGCACCGACTTCACCCGCTCACCCTGCCCCGGCATGATGAAGGTGCGGCCGATGTAACGGTTCTTGATGAAGCCTTCGCGGTACTTCACCCCGAGCACATTGGAGATTTCCAGCGCGGCGTCGCGCGAGGTGTCCGGGATCGGAATGATGGTGTCGATGTCGTGGTCCGGGCGCAGGCGCAGGATCTTCTCACCCAGCTTGATGCCCATGCGCATGCGCGCCTTGTGCACCGAGACATTGTCGATCATCGAATCCGGGCGCGCGAAGTACACGTACTCGAAGATGCACGGCGTGTGTTCCACCGGCTCCGCGCAGACCTCGGAGAACAGTTCGCCACGCGCGGTGATGACCAGTGCCTCGCCCGGGCGCACGTCGCGCACGCGCTGGAAGCCCAGCACGTCCAGCGCAGCCGACTCGGAAGCCACGATGTATTCGTCGCCTTCGGCGTGCGCGCGCTTGCCCAGCACCAGCGGGCGGATACCATGCGGATCGCGGAAGGCGACCAGGCCCAGCCCGAGCACTACGCTGATGACCGCGTAGCCGCCCTTGCAGCGACGGTGCACGCCGGCCACGGCGCGGATCGCCGCCTCCGGCGTGAGCTGGCGCTGTGCGTCCAGTTCATAGGCGAACACGTTCAGCAGCACTTCGCTGTCCGAATCGGTGTTGACGTTGCGGCGGTCCTGCTCGAACACCTGCTGGCGCAGGGCTTCGGTATTGATGAGATTGCCGTTGTGGGCCAGCGCGATGCCGTAGGGCGAATTGACGTAGAACGGCTGTGCCTCGTCCATGCCTTCCGAACCGGCGGTCGGGTAGCGCACGTGGGCAATGCCCACCCGCCCTTCCAGGGTGGACATGCGCTTGGCATCGAACACGTCGCGGACCAGGCCGTTGGCCTTCTGCACGCGCAGGCGGGTGCCGTCGGCGGTGGCGATGCCCGCCGCGTCCTGGCCACGGTGCTGAAGGACGGTCAGGCCGTCATACAACTGCCCGGCAACATTCTGGTTGCCGACGATACCGACGATGCCACACATGGTGCGAATCTCCGCTGGGCTGGACCCAGTTACTGTGAAGGTGGCCGTGCCTGGCCGGGGGACCCTTTCCGTGCCGGATCGGGCTCGTCCGGACGCACAAGCGCCGGATCGGGTTGGGAGGTACCGCTGGCGTTGCCGGCCCACACATCGGCGGGGTCTCCCGCAGGCGGCGGGGTCGTCTCATCCAGCGGTCGCGGCCATCCGCGTCCACCCAGCAACTGGCCAAGGACGCCATTATCGCCTGTCTCGCCCGGCTTGCCCAACCCCGGCAGGGGCAGTTGGGCCATGTTCACTTCCGGCAGGGCGGTCGGCAGGCCCTGCAGCTGCTGCATGTCCCGAAGGTCGGGCAGCGCCGGCAGGTCGGGCATGCGCGGCATCCTGGCCTGCATCCAACCCACTCCCGGGTTGAGCAGCTGGCGCAGGTACGAATCGCGCCAGCTGGCTTCACGGGTCAGCGGCGTATACGAGCCCAGCAGCAGCAGAGCGCAGCCGATGAGTGCCCCGCGCGCCACACCCAATCCAGCGCCCATCATGCGGTCGGCACCGTTCAGGCTGGTCGAGCGCACCGTCTGACGCACCACCAGGCCGATCGCCCACACCGAGACCATCACCAGCAGGAACACGGTGAGATAGCCGGCGACGTAGTGCCCGGTGCCGGGGGCTGCCGGGGCCGACCACCACCCGGCGGCGGCACGGCCGAACATCAGCGATGCCCAGCCGCCCAACAGCCATGACAGGGTGCTGATGACGATGCTGACGAAGCCACGCATCACGCCCAACAGGGTGGAGATGCCGATCACCGCCAGCAGCACGAAATCGATCATGCGATCCCTCGCTCAAGGCAGGGGCGAAGCGTGCGACGCGGGCGCAGGGCCAGCATCAGGGATGCGGCCGGACCATGCCGGCCACGCCGACCTTCGCCGCAACCTGGGCCTTGAGGTTCTCCGCCTCGGCGCGATTGGCGACCGGGCCGACGCGCACGCGGTTGAGCGTGCCCTTGTCGGTGCGTACCTGCTCCACGAAAGCGCTGAAGCCGGCCGCGCGCACCTTGTCGCGCAGGGCATTGGCATCGCTGGCCTGACCGAACGCGCCCAGCTGCACGGCAAAGCCGACGCTGCTGGCGGCGGGAGCCGCAGGGGTGGCCACGGGCTTGGCCGCTTCCGGCTTGGCAGGAGCCGGCTTGGGCTCAGGCTTGGGCACGTCCGGCTTCGGGGCGGGTCTGGCGGCCGCGACCGGTTCCGGCGGCAGGGATTCGGTGGTGACGGTGGACGCCGCCTGCGCCGCACTGGCGCTGGAAGCGGACGGCGCAGCCGGGGGCGTAGCCGGTGCCGCCGCGGTGGCGGTGTCGGTGCGGGCATCGAGGGTGACCACCTCGGCCTTCACGTCATTGCGGACCTTGACCGCTTCCAGGCGTGCGGCCTCGGCCTGGGCGCGGTCTGCGTATGGCCCTACCCGCACGCGGAAGGCCGGACGGCCGCTGATCGTCGCCGCTTCACTGAACCCCGGCAGGTTCGCGCGCTTGAGGTAGGCGATGACCGCATCGGCGTCCTTCCGGGTGGCATAGGCCCCGAAGCTGACCGCGTAGTTCCCGGCGGCGACGGCCGGCGAGGTGTCGGCCGGCGTGGTGGCATCGCTGCCCGCCGGCGTGGCGGCATCGGCCAGCGGCTGGGCGCTGGAGGCAGCCCCCTGCAGGCCGGTGGCACCGCCTGCCGGAGCCACCAGGGGCAGCTCACGCGTCTGGAACTCGCCGTCGGCCGGCGCGTCAGGTGCCGTGATCGGCACGCTCGCAACACCACTGTCCGGCGCGGGGCCCTTGACCAGCATGGGCAGGAAAATCACGGCCAGCGCCACCAGGACGATGGCACCAATCAGTCGCTGTTTCAGAGGAGTATCCACGGAAGGCAGGCAGGCGGCGCGGCGGAATGCCAGCTTGATTATAAGACGGTGGGTGGCGTTGGCGTCCAAGCGAGATGAATGATGCGTGGATCGCGAGCCGGGTGGAGCCCGGCGTTACTGCCGGGCAGAGCCCGGGGCTACGGGGCTGCAAGCCACTGCAGGGCCTGCGCGGCCGTGTGGAACGAACCGAACACCAGTACGCGGTCACCTGCCCCGGCTGCATCCAGCACGTGTCGCAGCGCGTCTTCCACGGTCGCATGCACGGTGCCCGCGGCCGCCGCAGTCGCTGCCAGGCGTGTGCGCAGGGCATCGGCCGTCTGTGCGCGGGGACCCTCCAGGCCCGCCAGGTGCCAGGCATCCACCTGTCCCGCCAGTGCATCCACCACACCGGGCGCGTCCTTGTCCTGCAGCGCGGCGAACACGGCCACGGTGCGACCGGCCGCGCGGCGCGCCTTCAGCGCGGTGGCCAGCTCGCGGGCGGCCTGCGGGTTGTGGCCGACGTCGACCAGCACCTCGACACCATCGCGTTCAAACGCCTGCAGGCGGCCGGCGATGCGGGCGTTGGCCACGCCTTCGATGATTGCCGCGCGCGGCAGCGGGCGATCCAGCGCGCGCAGCGCGGCAATCGCCGAGGCCGCATTGCGCAGCTGGATGGGACCGCGCAGCGCGGGCATCGGCAGTTCGATGCGCGTGCCGACATCGCGCCAGCGCCAGCGCTGGTCGTCGATGACGTCGGCGAAGAAGTCGCTGCCGCCGCGGATCGCATTGGCCCCCAGCAGGTAGGCACGGGCCAGCACGCTGGAGGGCGGGTCGGTCTCGCCCAGGATTACCGGCTTCCAGCCGCGGATGATGCCGGCCTTCTCCACGCCGATGGCTTCCCGGTCATCGCCCAGCCAGTCGCTGTGGTCGATGTCGACGGTGGTGATGACGGCCACGTCGGCGTTCA
The DNA here is from genome assembly GCA_023457475.1 of Pseudomonadota bacterium. Taxonomy (GTDB): domain Bacteria; phylum Pseudomonadota; class Gammaproteobacteria; order Xanthomonadales; family Xanthomonadaceae; genus Stenotrophomonas. The sequence goes on from JAEWLO010000107.1 coordinate 8,351, forward strand.
CGATGTTGACCGCGTCCAGACGCCCGCCCAGCCCGACCTCGAGCACCGCCAGGTCCAGCCCGGCCTGGCCGAGCAGATGCAGCGCGGCCAGTGTGCCGTACTCGAAATAAGTGAGCGTGGTGTCGCCGCGCGCGTCCTCGATGGCGTTGAACGCGCCGATCAGCGCGGCATCGGAAACGTCTTGACCGTCGATCCGGACGCGCTCGTTGTAGCGCAGCAGATGCGGCGAGGTATAGGCCCCCACCTTCCAACCGGCGGCACGGCCGATGGCCTCGATGAAGGCCACCGTGGAGCCCTTGCCGTTGGTGCCGCCCACCACGACGGTGTGCTTGCCCGGGGCCACTACGCCCAGGGCCTGCGCAACGGCACGCACGCGATCAAGCCCCATGTCGATGGTGGCCGGATGCTGCTGCTCGATGAAGGCGAGCCAGTCGGTAAGGGTCTGCGGACGGAGTGCGGTCATGGCGATGGATCGTGTTCGGGTGCGTTACAGCGCGCGGTGCTTGGCTTCGCCGAAGAATGGCGTGTGATGGGCGCAGTCGTTCAGGCGCACGACCTCCAAGGTGTCCAGATCGGCACCTTCCAGCAGGTTGAGCGTGGTGGGAGCCTGGCGGAAGGTCCACAGGCGCGAGAGCGGCAGCCCCAGTACCCGGCAAAGGATGACGCGATTGACCGCATCATGCGCCACCACAAGCAGCGTGTCGTGCTCGCCCAGCCCTTCGGCCGCGCGGGCCAGGCCACGCCAGCTGCGTTCAAGCACCAGCCGCAGCGACTCGCCGCCCGGCATCAGTACGGTATCGGGTTCCTCGCGCCAGGCGCGCAGGCGCGAGGGATCCTTCTCATGGATTTCGCTGGCGAGCAGGCCTTCCCATTCGCCATGGGCGATTTCCTGCAGCTCCGGTTCGGTCAGCAGCATGGCCGCACGCCCGGCACCCAGCGCGAACTGCGCGGTGCGCTGCGCACGCGACAGCGGCGAGGCCACTGCCCGCGTGATGTCGACCGATTTCAGGCGGTCACCCAGGGCCTGGGCCTGGGCTTCGCCGATCGGCGACAGAGGGATATCGATCTGGCCTTGGTAGCGGCCTTCGGCGTTCCAGGGGGTTTCGCCGTGCCGGGCAAGCAGGATGCGCATGCGAACTAGAGGTCCTTGGGAGGAAGACAGTCGCAATCGTTCACAGGTTGTGAACGATCGTGGGGGAATGCGCATCATAACCCGCCGCAGATGCGAAAGGCCCCGCAACGAGGGGTGCGGGGCCTTTGTGGAACCGTGCGGGAGGGTTCCGGTAGCGCCGGCCGTTGGCCGGCCCTCGGG
>JAEWLO010000108.1 GCA_023457475.1 Pseudomonadota bacterium
CCGTGCCGGTGCCGCCCAGTACGCCGGAGCCGCTCACCATCACGTTGGAGCTGCGGATGACGTCGCTGCTGTTGCCGTAGTTGATGGTCTGCTGGAAGCCGGAGCTTCCGTTCAGGATCAGGGTGCCACCGGTGATTGCGATCTCCTGGGCGAATGCCTGGCTCGAGCTGGTGTAACCCTGCCCGGTATACATGTCGCCGTTGATCGTCAGCCTGCCACCGCTGACGTTCACGTCGCCGCCGAAATCGGCCAGGTTGCCGTCCAGCGTGGTGAGTCCGGCTACCTGGTCAAGTGCACCGCTGGTCCAGTTGTCGTTCGCGGTGTCGCTGCGCAGCGTGTGGCCCAGGGTGATGTTCCCGGTGTGGTTGAACACCAGGCCGCCGGCGGTGCTGTTGAACTGCAGGGTGCCCACGTCCAGCGTGCCGGCAGCTTCTGCCGCGGCCCAGACCGGTTCGCCGACCGTCCTGTCCCACTGGTCCATGCCGCCGCCCAGACTGACGTAGCCGCTGGTCCCCAGGATCAGCGTTCCACCGGCTGCCACGCGGCCGCCATTGCTCACACTGAGAATGCCAAAGGGCTCGCCCACCAGGTGGCGACCCACGGTGATGTCACCCTTGGCTTCGATGGCCGAACCAGTACCGGTGACGCGCACCTGGTCGTTCTCGACCGCAGGCACCAGCGTCATGGAGTTGAGGCCACCGGACACCAGCAGGGTATCGGTGTTGATGACGGCACCGTCGAGCACGTCGAGTCGGGCGCGCACGTCCAGCTCGCCGCCGTTGGTCCAGCGGCTGCCGGCACCGGTCAGGGTCGCGGTGCCCGTGTTGCTGTAGGAATCGAAGACGCGGCCGCTGTTGGATTTGATCTCACCGCCGTTGTCGACCAGCAGGTGGGTGGTGGTCGACACGCGGTCGCCGCTCAGCACCGAGCCTGCCCCCGACACTTCGATCAGGCCCACGCGCGAGGCCGAGCTCGGAATGCCCTGGTCGTGTTCGGCGGTGATGTTGCCGGTCACGGTGACGGTGGCACCGTCTTCCACGCGCAGCGAGCCGTCGCCGTTGGCGGAGACGCGCATCAGGTCGGTGTTGACCGCCGAGCCTGCGCCGCTGACCACCATCGTGCCCGAACCGCCCTGACCCTTGCCGATATCAACCAGGGCGGTCGTCAGTTGGCCACCGTTCTGTACGGTGACCGTACCCTTGCCGCCGCGCTCGCTGCCCAGCGTCACGGCAGTCGTGGCGGTGACGCTGCCATCGTCGATGGTCAGCGTGCCGGTGCCGGCTTCGCCCACGCGCAGCTCGTTGTTGGTGACGACCAGTTCGCTACCGGAATACACATTGATGGTGCCGGCACTGCCCTCGTCCACGCCGATGCTGGCCCCCCACGAGAAGCCCACCGGAGGCGCAACCAGCGTGGTTTCCACGCGGCTGCCGTTGGCGAGGGTCAGGATGCCAGTGCCTTCCCGGCCGACCATCAGCTGGCGGGTGGTCAGCGTGGAACCGCTGTCGATCTGACCGATACCCGACGAACCGGCGGCGAAGCCGAAGGTGGTGGTCTGGCCGACCGTGGTGGTGGCTCCGTCATACAGGCGCAGGGCACCGATACCGGCGTCACCCGCGCGCAGCGAAGCGCCATTGATCGTCAGCGTGGCACCGGGACCGGTGAAATGCAGTTCACCGTTGCCGGTGGCAGTGGTGCCGATCGACACCAGGTCGTTGGAGGTGAACGCCGAGGCCCCCGTCACACGGACCATTACGGTCTGGGCGGGGCCCACGCGGAAGCCGTCGACAAAGCCGTTGTCGCCGGTGATGTCCTCGTTGGCGGTGTACTCGTGGACCGCGGCGAAGGCCGAGGGCAGCGACGCTGCCGAGAGGCCGAGTGCCATCAACATTGCAGCCGTCAGCATGCTGCGGCGACGTGCCGGGGTAGCGGCGGACTGGCTGTGCAGCGCGGGGCTGCGGGCGAGTTCGGATGCAACCTGCATCATTCCGGTGCTGTGGTTGAACACCAGGCGATAGATCCTGTTCATGAAGCTCCATGTAGTGCGATCGGGGGCAAAACAGCGCCGCTTCGTGCGGCGCGTCCGGTGAACGTACGTCTGAACCGACACAGGAAAGAGATCGGTCGAATCAGGCTGAATACGTTAAATGTTTGTTGCTTGTGAACACATGAGGGCCGTCTGACACGGGCGTAGGCGTTCCCCTTAAGTTGCCGTCAGATTTTTCTGATTTGTGCGCTGCGTCCCAAAAAAAGACCCCGCGTGTGCGGGGTCTTCGGTCGTCGACAAGCGACAGCGACGGTCAGAACAGCACGTTCCAGTTCAACTGCGCGCTGAACTCGCTGCGGTCGTCGCCGCTGCGGCCCTGCGCGAAGAATGACAGCCGGCTGTTGTCCGTCGGCTTGAAGCTGAAACCGAGTTCGGCGATGGCGACATCACCGGCCAGCGGCAGGCCGCTGACGGTGAAGGTGTCGCTGCCAGCGACGAAGCGGTTGCGCGTCCGCGGATCCAGATCGCCACCGGCGTGCTGCCAGGCCAGGCCAGCCTCCAGGCGGGTGCCACCTTCCTGGTCGGCACTGAGGTCCCACGCGGCACGCAGGCCTGCGGTTCCGGTCCAGACGTCGTCTTCGCTGCGTTCCACGGCCAGGGCCGCATTGCCACCGGCTTCCTGCAGCGCGTCGGCGGTGAGGCGCGTCCAGGTGAAGGCCAGGTACGGGGTCAGCGTGAACGTGTCGAGCTCGATGTCCCAGCCGCCTTCGGTGAAGACGCCGACCGCGTGCGCGTCCTGTTCGCTGTTCAAGGTCTGCGCCCAGCCGAGTCCCGTGCCGACGCGGCGCGCGGTGTCGAGCTGGTAATCCGCGAACGTCGCACCGCCGTTCCACCAGAGCGCCTCGCCGCGGAAACCGGTGTAGAGGCCGGCATGCAGGGCGTCCACGTCGCTGTCGGCGTTGCGGTCGTCCACCTTGTTGCGCAGCTTCTCCGCACCCACCGCCACACCGAAGCTCCAGTCGCCGCCAAAGCTCCAGTCGATACCGGCCATCGCGCCGGCACTGCTCTGCCGCACGCGCGCGGCCGAGCCATCGCTGTCCTGGCGCTTGGCACCGCCACCGCCAGCCACCCAGACCGACGTGCCGGCCGAAGCCATGGTCGGGTCCGGACGCAGGCGCTGGGAGATGCCCTCGCGCAGGAAGCGGTCATCCAGCAGCATGGCGCGGTTGCTGCCATGGATTTCGCCGGACAGCTCGTCGAACGCGGCACGCGCGCTGGCTTCGTCCAGCATCAGCAGTTCGTTGTACAGCGCCAGCGCATCGCCGGACTGCTGCAGGCTGTTGAGGCCATTGGCGACGGCGAGCTGGTTCGGGGTGGTGGCCACCGGGTTGAAGACCTGCGGAGGCGGTGCGGTTGGGGTGCCAGGGACACCTGGCGTGCCAGGATCCACGGGTGTGCCCGGGTCGATTGGTGTGCCTGGGTCGACAGGTATACCCGGATCGACGGGGGTGCCCGGATCCACCGGAATGCCCGGGTCCACGGGTGGGGCACCGTTGAGTCCAATGGTCAGCAGCACCTGATCGCCGTTCCTGCTGAGGACCGGCGTGATGAATGCAGACCGGGAGACGACGCTGTCGAAGTCGCCCTGCACGCCATCTCCCGCGCTGAGCACGACGTAGGTTTTTCCATTCTGGTAACTGGTGGCGGCATCCAGACCGGTCACGCGCATGCCGGCGTCACCGCTGGACGCGATGTTGGCGGTGCTGCCGATATACGCTTTACCGGTCACGCTGATCAGGTCGGCCTGGCCGTTGCCCAGCAGGTCGACGTCGTAGAACGCGGCCGAGGCTACGTCCGCGGCGGTCTGTCCGCCAGCGTTGAGGTACAGGTCGCCGTCGATGGTGATCGTGCCGATGCCTTCGTGGCCCGGCGAGAGCGTACCGCCGTTGGTCACGCGGGTTTCGCCGACCACCGCGTTGCCGGCAAGCACGCCCTGGCCCTGCACGCGTACGCTGGAACTGCGCACGTTCGCCTGGCTGCCTCCCACGGTGACGTTCTGCTGGAAGCCGGCACTGCCGTTCAGCACCAGGGTGCCGCCACTGATGTCCAGCTGCTGCAAGGGTGCCTGCCCTGGCGCGGTATAGCTCTGGCCGTCGTACAGCGACGAATTGATCACCAGCGTGCCGCCGCTGACCTTGACGCTTCCTCCGAAGGCGGCAAGGTCGCCGTCCAACGTGGTGGTGCCGGCCAAGCTGGTCAGCGCGCCGGCGGTTCCGTCGCTGCTGATCAACGCATTGGTGAGCGTGGTGCTGCCGATGTGGTTCAGTACCACGCCACCGGCCCCGGCCTGCAGCGTGATCGGCGCGCCCCCCAGATCACCGGCCAGATCCGCCGAGCGCCAGGTCCAGGTGTCGGTGCCAGCGATCGGTGCGTCCGCTCCGCCGCCGACCACCAGATACCCGTTGGCGGCCAACATGTAGCCGGTGCCGGCGTCGACCTTGCCCTTGTCTGCGGCGACCAGCACGCCGTAAGGCTCAGTCACTGACTTGCCGACGGTGATGCCGTTGGCAGCCGTCAGCGTGGAACCGTCGCCGCTGACCAGTACCTGTTCCCAGACGCGGGGACCGGTAATCATTGGCGTTACGCCGCCGGTGATGCTCAGGGTGTCGGTGCTCAGCTGCCCCCCTTCCAGAATGTCCAGCGCGCTTTCGATCCGCATCGCGCCGTCGTTGGTCCACGTCGAGCCGCTGCCCCGGATGTACGTCAGGGTCGGTGTGGAGGCATGGGAGTCCTTCAGGCGAGCGCTGCTGGTCACCAGCGAGCCCCCAGCGGTCAGCTGTACGGCGGTGCCTTCGAGGTAGGCGGCCTTGATCCGGGAGTTGTTGCCGGTGACCGCGATGACGGCCTGCTGGGCAAGCGTGCCGACGCCGCCGCTGTCGTAGCGTTCGGCGATCACATCCCCAGTGACGGCGAGCACGCCGCCGTTCTGCACGGTGAGGGTGCCGTTGCCGAACGCGCTGACCCATACGCTGGACGCGTTCGCCACCGCGCCTGCGCCGCTGATGGTCGCGGTGCCGGTGGCTTCGGCGTCGTTGCCGAGGATCATCTGACCGGTCGTGAGCGTGCCTGCGGCGTTCACTGCCAGGGTGCCCTCGGCACCGACGTTCGCGCCCACCATCATGCTGTCTGCGGTGACCGTGCCCGAGGTGATGTTGAGCCGGCCGGCGGCGGATTCGCCCACCAGCAAGCGGTTGCCGACCACGTTCAGTGTGCCGCCTGTTTCGACGTTGACGGTGCTGACTTGGGTGGTGTTGCCGTTGCGGGTGAGTCCGTCGATGCTCAGGCCATGGTTGTTGCCGGAGAACACGGTGAGGGTTCGCACCGCGGCCCCGTTGGTGATATCCAGCTGGCTCAGGCCACTGCCGCCTACCTCGATGACGCCGGCATCGAGGCGGGAGTTGGCACCGTCGATTACCGCGGAGCCTGTTCCTCCGGACATGCCGAGCACCAGGGTGCTATCGATCGTCGCCCGGCCCCCGCCCACGATACTCAGGGTGCCGGTGCCGGCTTCGCCCACGGTGAGGGACGATCCGCCATTCATCACCAGCTGCGCTGCGGGGCCATTGATGGTAAGACTGCCCACCGAACCGGGCCCACGGCCGACCCAGGAGTTTTCCTGCCCGGTCATGGAACCGGAACCGAGCACGTTCACGGTGACGGTATTGCCATTGGGGGCGATGGCGAAGCCGTTGCCGTATATGTTGATGTTGGTGAGGTCGGTGTCGTTGTTGTACTCGTACACTTGGGCGAACGCCGCAGGAGCGGCCCCGGCCAGGCCGAGCGCGACCACCAGGGCCGCACTCAGCGGCGTGCGGCGGCGTGCAGCGGCGCGTACCTCGGCGGGCGACGCGTGGGTGGTGGCGAGTTCGGAAGCGACCTGGGTCAGGCCGGTGGCGCGATTACGCACCAGGCGAAAAATCCTGTTCATGAAACTCCATGATGTCTACCTCGGGGGCACCCGTGCGTTGTTTCCCCAAGCACGGGCGTGATACGGAACCCGCGGCAGGGCCGGCGGATCGCGCGTAGGGGCCGACTTTACCCTGAGTTGGCCGGCATTCCCATGACCGGTTGCCCAGAAGCGGTGTCGAGCGGTGCGAGGG
>JAEWLO010000109.1 GCA_023457475.1 Pseudomonadota bacterium
GCCACCGACCTCCTGTCGAAGGTGGGTCGGGGTGGGTTCGCGGGGGTGTCAAAAACATGGATGTTTTTGACAAGCCCCCATGGATGGGTTCACGGCGTCCCCCGCGAACCCACACCGTCCCGCCAAAACAGGAGAACGTTGCGCCAAGGGCTGTTCGCCACAAACCGACATCACCCGACACACTCCGACACACACCCGGAACAGCCCAGCACGAAAGGCGTTGCCAGCGTCACCCGGTCCTGTGAAGAAGCCTGGTAAACGCTTGGCACATAGACCCTCACGGATCCACGGCTACACTCGGCGGTCGTAGAATCTTCGGGGTTTTTCTGCATGTTGGTACGCATCACCGCGCGCATCGCCGCTGGCCTTGGCCTGGCCCTTCTGGCCGGCTGTGGCGGCAAGGACGAGGCCGCCCGCCGGCAGGCTGAACAGGTGCCGGTGACCACCCAGGTGGTGCAGACCTCCGCGTGGAGTGACACCCTCCAGGCCCTCGGCACCGCCAAGGCCCGGGAGTCCGTCACCGTCACCGCCAAGGTCAGCGAAATCATCGAAACCGTGCACTTCGACAGCGGCCAGCAGGTCGCCGCCGGCACGCCGCTGGTCACGTTGCGCGGCCAGGCCCAGCAGGCCGCCCTCGTACAGGCCCAGGCCACCTTCGCCGAAGCCGACCAGCTCTACAAGCGTCAGCGCGAACTCGCTGCCCAGCAGCTTGTCGCCAGCGCCACGCTCGACACCCAGCGCGCCATCCGCGACGCCGCCCAGGCCCGCGTGCTGGAAATGCAGTCCGACATCGGCGACCGCCGCGTCCGCGCCCCGTTCGCCGGCGTCCTCGGCATCCGCCAGGTGAGCGAAGGATCGCTGGTCACCCCCACCACCGTCATCGCCACCCTGGACGACATCGAACGCATGCACGTCGACTTCCAGGTCCCCGAAGCCGAACTGGCCTCGCTGGCCAACGGCGACAAGGTCTCCGCCACCAGCGTCGCGTATCCGGGACGCACCTTCGAGGGCGAGGTGGCCACCATCGACACCCGCGTCGACCCCGGCACCCGCGCCGTCACCGTACGCGCCGATTTCATCAACGCCGACCACGCCCTGCGCCCCGGCATGCTACTGGACGTGCGCATGTTCCGCCCCGAACGCCAGGCGCTGGTGATTCCGGAAATCGCCGTCGTCCAGGTCGGGCGGGATTCGTTCGTGTACCGCGTCAAGGCCGACCACAGCGTCGAGCGCGTGGACATCGTCAGCGGTGCCCGCCGCGCCGGTGTCGTCGAAATCCGCGAAGGCCTGAAGGTCGGCGACCGCATCGTCGTCGACGGCACCGGCAAGCTGCGTCCTGGTCTGAAGGTCGATGACAGCGCTGAGCCGGCCACCACCGAGCCGGTGCCGGCTCCCACCGTGGCCGAGCCGCCCGCGCAGAAGGCCACCGCACCGACGACCACCTCGGGTAACGCCGGATGAAGCTGTCCAACATCTCCATCCAGCGGCCGGTCTTCGCCGTGGTGATGAGCCTGCTGCTGGTGGTGCTGGGCATCATGTCGTTCACCCGTCTCACCCTGCGTGAGCTGCCGGCGATCGATCCGCCCATTGTGTCGGTCTCCGTGGACTACACCGGTGCCTCGGCGGCCGTCATCGAAAGCCGCATCACCCAGGTGCTCGAAGACGCGCTGGCCGGCATTGAAGGCATCGACACCATCAACGCGCGCAGCTCCAACGGCCGCTCGCAGGTCAGCATCGAGTTCACCTCCAACCGCGATATCGAAGCGGCCGCCAACGACGTGCGTGACGCGGTCAGCCGCGTCGCGGACCGCATGCCCGAAGAAGCGCGCCCGCCGGAAATCGCCAAGGTCGAAAGCGACGCAGACCCCATCATCTGGTTCAACATGACCTCCTCCAGCATGAACACGCTGGAGCTGAGTGACTACGCCGACCGCTACGTGGTCGACCGCTTCTCCAGCCTCGACGGCGTCGCCCAGGTCCGTATCGGCGGCCGCCAGCGCTACGCCATGCGTGTGTGGCTGGACCGCGACCAGCTCGCCGCACGCGGCTTCACCGTCGGCGATGTGGAAACCGCGCTGCGCAACGAGAACGTCGAACTGCCGGCCGGCCGCATCGAATCGACCGACCGCGACTTCACCCTGCGCGTCGAGCGCAACTACGTGAAGCCGGAAGACTTCGCCACCATCCCGCTGGGCAAGGGCGCGGACGGCTACGTCGTGCGCATGGGCGACGTGGCCAGGATCGAACTGGCCTCGTCCGAACGCCGCGCCTACTACCGCAGCAACGGCGAACCCGGCATCGGCCTGGGCATCGTGAAGACCTCCACCGCCAACTCGCTGGACGTCGCGCGCACCGCCCGCGCCGAGGCCGAACGGGTAGGGGAGACCTTGCCCGAAGGCACCCACATCTTCGTTGCCTTCGACAACACCACCTTCATCGAAGCCGCCGTGGACCGCGTGTACGCGACACTGGTGGAAGCCATGCTGCTGGTGCTGGTGGTGATCTGGCTGTTCCTCGGCAGCTTCCGCGCCGCCCTGATTCCCGCGGTTACGGTACCGGTGTGTCTGGTCGCCGCGTTCATCGCGCTGTACGCCTTCGGCTTCTCGATCAACCTGCTCACCCTGCTGGCGCTGGTACTGTGTATCGGCCTGGTGGTCGACGATGCCATCGTGGTGGTGGAGAACGTGCAGCGCCGCATCGATCTCGGCGAGCCGCCGCTGGTGGCTTCCAAGCGTGGTACCGCGCAGGTGGCGTTCGCGGTCATCGCCACCACCGCCGTGCTGGTCGCGGTGTTCCTGCCGGTGGGCTTCCTGGAAGGCAACACCGGCCGCCTGTTCCGCGAACTGGCCGTTGCCCTGGCCGCGGCGGTGGCGTTGTCGGCCTTCGTCGCGCTCACCCTGACGCCGATGATGGCGTCCAAACTGCTCAAGCCACATACCGGGAAGACCCCGAGAGGTTTGTACGGCGTCATCAACCGCAACCTGGACCGCGTTTCCGCCAGCTATGGCCGCTTCCTCGACGCGCATGTGGGCCGCACCTGGATCTACGTCGTGGTGATGGTGCTGTCGCTGGCTGCCAGCGCGCTGCTGCTCAAGGTGCTGCCGTCCGAACTGGCCCCGGCCGAAGACCGCGGCTCGTTCCAGATCATGATCGACGGCCCGGAAGGCGCGGGCTACGAC
>JAEWLO010000110.1 GCA_023457475.1 Pseudomonadota bacterium
CCTCCAGGCCGCGCCTGCTGGTGCTGGTGGTGGGCGAAACCGCCCGTGCGCAGAACTGGGGCCTGAACGGCTATGCGCGGCAGACCACGCCGGAGCTGGCCCGCCTGGATGTGGTGAACTTCCCCGACATGCACGCCTGCGGCACCAGCACCGAGGTGTCGGTGCCCTGCATGTTCTCGCAGATCGGCCGCCGCCACTACGACCAGAAGGCCATCCGCTCGCAGCAGTCGCTGCTCAACGTGCTGGACCGCACCGGCGTGAAGACGCTGTGGCGCGACAACCAGTCCGGCTGCAAGGGCGTTTGCGAGGGCACTGCCTTCGAATCGCTCGCCAATGCAACGGATGCGTCGCTGTGCGCCGACGGGCGCTGCATGGACGAGATCATGCTGAAGGGGCTGGAGGAGCAGGTACGCACCGAGCGCGGCGACCGCGTGGTGGTGCTGCACCAGCTGGGCAACCACGGCCCCAGCTACTTCCAGCGCTACCCCGCGGCATTCCGGAAATTCCTGCCCCCCTGCGAGAACCCCGAACTGGGCAACTGCGAAACGAAGCAGATCGTGAATGCCTACGACAATGCCATTCTGTACACCGACCACTTCCTGGCTCAGACCATCCGCCGGCTGCGCGCGATGGGGGATTACGACACGGCCATGATCTATGTGTCCGATCACGGTGAATCGCTGGGTGAGAAGGGGCTGTACCTGCACGGCATGCCCTACGCCATCGCACCGGCGGAGCAGACCCAGGTGCCCATGGTGATGTGGTTCTCCGATCGTTTCGCATCGCACCGTGGGGTCGACGTGAGGTGTCTGCAGCAACGCGCGCGGCAGCGGACCGATCATGACGTACTGTTCTCATCGATTCTGGGCCTGATGCAGATCAGGACGTCGGCCTACGACCCGACCCAGGATGTGTTTGCGAGCTGCGCGGCGTAGAGCGACGCCCTGCGTCGCTGCTTCGGGTCGGCGGCCAACAGCCACGCAGGGCGTGGCTCTACGCCTCGTTCTGGATCGCGATGACACGCATGGCGTGCCACGCGATGCCGGCGGTCGCACGCCGTCTCGTTACGCGCGCGCTTGTGGTGCGGCTTCGGTGGCGAACGCGCGGTAGGTGCGCAGGGGCCGTCCGAGAATCTGCATCAATCGCTCGATGTCACCTGCCGCCGGCAACATGCCGTCACTGATGAAGCGGCCCGCCATCTGGCGCATGTCATAGGCCATCCAGCCCGGCATGAACTGACGCAGGTTCTGTTCGAAGCCTGCGGTGTCGTCGCCGCCATAGGCAATGGGACGCTGCAGCACCTCCGTCCAGATCGCCGCGACCGCATCACCGGTGAGCGCTTCCGGCCCGACCAGGTTGAGCCGGGTGGACGGTGCGCCTTCCAGTGCCGCGTCGCGTGCCAGCAGCTCCAGCGCGGCGATTTCAGCGATGTCGCGGGTGTCGATCATTGCCACGCCCTTCTGCCCGATCGGCATGGGATAGACGCCGTACGCCTGCACCACCTCCTTGATGGTGTGATCGTTGTCCATGAAGTAGGCCGGGCGCAGCACGGTGGCGCTGAAGTCCATCTGTTCCAGCATGCGCTCCACGCCGAACTTGCCGGCGAAATGCGGCACGTTCACGTAGCGGTCGCTGTGGATCACCGAGAGGTACACCACCCGGGTCACCCCGGCTTCGCGGGCCACGTTGAGGGCGATCAGGGCCTGGGTGAACTCGTCCGGCACCACGGCGTTGAGCAGGAACAGGGTGCGGACGTCATGAAGCGCGGCACGCAGCGCGTCCACATCCAGCAGGTCGCCCTTCACGATCTCCACGCCGTCAGGCAGGTGGGCGGTATCCGGGTTGCGGACCAGCGCACGTACCTTCGCACCGCGCTGAAGCAGTTGCTGGACGACCTGGCGGCCGACGGTGCCGGTGGCACCGGTGATGAGGATGGTCATGGGGAAATCCTTGATTGGGTTGGGAGGCCTCATGGTTCCTGATCCGCATGTGGCCCGATAGCCCATATACTTGGACCACCCGTCTCGTGCGTGGAACACATGGACCTGCTCGCTCTGTCTGACTTCACCCTGGTGGCCCGGCACGGCGGCTTCGGCAAGGCAGCACGCGCGGCGGACCGGCCCAAGGCCACCCTGTCGCGGCGCGTGGCCGAACTCGAGGCCCAGCTGGAGGTGCGGCTGTTCGAGCGGGGTTCGCATACGCTGAAGCTGACCCAGGAGGGCGCGGCGTTGTTCGCCCGCACCGAGGCGCTGCTGACCGATCTTCAGGAGGCCACAGGTTCGATCACGGCGGCCGGTGAAACACCGCGGGGCCGGTTGCGCGTCAGTGCACCGCTGCTGTTCTCGCAGATGGCGATGGGCACCCTCGCCGCGCGCTTCGTCCAGCAGTACCCGGAGGTCGCGCTGGAGATCACCACCGAAGACCGGCCGGTGGACATGGTGGAGGAAGGCTACGACCTGGTGATCCGGGTCAACCCCGATCCGGATGCGCGGCTGGTGGGGCGGGTGCTGGTGCGCGACCGTCTGGTGGCGGTGTCGTCGCCGGGCGTCCGCCTTCCGGGCCCTGGCGGGAACCTGCCTGCGGTGGTGCGGGCGGGCAGCCCAACGCAGGCATGGACCCTGCGTACGGCGGAGGGAGAATGCCAACGTGAGATCGCCCCTGTACTCCGCTTGGCCTCGCTGGTGATGATCCGGGATGCGGTGCGCGCTGGCGCGGGTGCGGCGCTGCTGCCGTACTCGCTGGTGGCGGGTGATGTGGAGGCCGGCACGCTGGTGTGCTGGGGCGACGCCGTGGCACCGCCCATCGAGATCTGGGCGCTGTATCCCTCCCGCCGGTTGTTGAGTACACGGGTGTCGGCGCTGCTGGGCTGTCTGAAGCAGGCGTTTCCCGAGGGGACGCCGGAGGAGCTGGCGCGGGTGTCGGAGTTCGGGGGACGGTGAGGCATCGCGTGGGCCGGCCAACGGCCGCCGCGACCCTCAGTTCTTCGAAGTGTGCAGGGTGACCTGCTCGCGCTCCTGCTGAAGCGCATCGTCCACGAACTGGGCGACATCGAGCGGAACAACCCGGCAGCCCTGCAGATCCCGCTTCATGGTCACCACATCGCCACTCAGCTTCACGAACGTGGGCCGCTGCGCCACGCGCGTGCCCTTGGTGTAGAACTTCGCCTCGTGCGCGCGCAGCACGACCGCATGCCCGCCACGTTCGCCGGCCGCCTTCTGCAGCTTGGCAAAGGCCTTCTGATAGCTCACCGGCGTCGGGGCCATGCCGGTGTTGGTGTTGGGCTCCGGGCTGCCGAGCTGGACCGAGATGCGGCCGAAGCGCTCGGCCACGCAGGTTGGGGGCGTGGACCTGAGCAACTCCACGGGCACGGGCGGGTCGGCGACAGCAGGGCCGCAGGCCAGCAGGAACACACCCAGCACCACGATCCTTCGCATTGCCATCCTCCTTGCGGTTTCTGGCGACATTAAGGGATGTGACGAGCAGGGTCCAGCTCCCGCCGCCAATGCCCTCCAAGGCCTCCGCTGGAATTTCAAACGATTGCTTGAAACGCACGCAACTTCGCCGAACTGGACACCATCCACCGCTTCCGCCAGACTTCGCCCTTTCCGCTTTCGTGGTCCCCATGGCGAAACTGCTGGTCCTGCATGGCCCCAACCTCAACCTGCTCGGTACGCGCGAGCCGGGGGTGTACGGGCACACCACGCTGGCGCAGATCGACCAGGCCCTGGCGGCGCAGGCCCAGGCGGCCGGGCACGGGGTCGAGAGCCTGCAGTCCAATGCCGAGCATGTGCTGGTGGACCGCGTGCAGGCCGCCCGCAGCGACGGAACCGATTTCATCCTCATCAACCCGGCCGCGTTCACCCACACCTCGGTCGCCCTGCGCGATGCGCTGGCGGCGGTGGACGTGCCGTTCATCGAGATCCACCTGTCCAACCCGCACGCCCGCGAACCGTTCCGCCAGCACAGCTATTTCAGCGACAAGGCGGTCGGGGTGATCTGCGGCTTCGGGGCCGACAGCTACCGCTATGCCATGGACGCCGCGCTGACGCGGCTGTCCTGACCCCAACGACCGGGCGTCCCGCGCCTTCCTTTTTCTACCGAACACAACGAACCACGAGGCCTCCATGGATCTCCGCAAAATCAAGAAACTGATCGACCTGCTGGAAGAGTCGAACCTGGCCGAAATCGAAATCAAGGAAGGCGAAGAGTCCGTCCGTCTGTCGCGTGCGCCCGTCGCCGCCTATGCCCCGGCCCCGATGCAGATGATCGCGCCGGCTCCGGTCGCGGCCGCTCCGGCCATGCCGATGCAGTCGCCCACCGAAGCCTCCACCGGCGGCACCGCCAAGCCGGGCCCGGCGCTGCCGGAAGGCCACGTGCTGCGTTCGCCGATGGTCGGCACCTTCTACGCCTCGGCGGCACCGGACAAGCCGGCCTTCGTGTCGGTGGGCCAGCAGGTCAAGGCCGGTGAAACCCTCGCCATCATCGAAGCGATGAAGATGTTCAACCCGATCGAAGCCGACGTTGCCGGCACCATCGTGGCCGTCCTGGGTGAAAACGGCCAGCCGGTCGAATTCGACCAGCCGCTGTTCGTGATCGGCTAAGGATCCGTCCATGCTCGACAAAGTCGTTATTGCCAACCGGGGGGAGATCGCACTGCGCATTCTGCGCGCGTGCCATACCCTCGGCATCCGCACGGTGGCCGTGCACTCCACCGTCGACCGCAACCTCAAGCACGTGGCCATGGCCGACGAGTCGGTCTGCATCGGCCCGGCCCCGTCGCCGGAAAGCTATCTGAACATTCCGGCGCTGATCGCGGCCGCCGAAGTGACCGATGCGCAGGCCATCCACCCGGGCTACGGCTTCCTCTCGGAGAACGCCGACTTTGCCGAGCGCGTGGAGGAATCCGGCTTCATCTTCATCGGCCCGAAGGCCGACACCATCCGCATGATGGGCGACAAGGTGGAGGCCATCCGCGCGATGAAGTCCGCCGGCGTGCCGTGCGTGCCGGGCTCGGGCGGTCCGCTCGGTGAAGACATCGTGGCCAATACCAAGATCGCCCGTGAGATCGGCTACCCGGTCATCATCAAGGCGGCCGGTGGCGGCGGTGGCCGCGGCATGCGCGTGGTGCATGCCGAAGCGTCGCTGAAGACCTCCATCGAAACCACCAAGAGCGAGGCCAAGGCCGCGTTCGGCAATGGCGAGCTCTACATGGAGAAGTTCCTGGAGAATCCGCGCCACGTGGAGATCCAGGTGCTGGCCGATGGTCAGGGCAACGCCATCCACCTGGGTGAGCGCGACTGCTCGATGCAGCGCCGCCACCAGAAGGTGGTGGAGGAAGCGCCGGCCCCGGGCATCAGCGACGAGCAGCGCGCGGAGATCGGCAAGGTCTGCGTCGAGGCCTGCATCCGCATCGGCTACCGCGGCGCGGGCACCTTCGAGTTCCTGTACGAAGACGGCCGCTTCTACTTCATCGAAATGAACACCCGTATCCAGGTGGAACACCCGGTGACGGAAATGGTGACCGGCATCGACCTGGTGGCCGAGCAGCTGAAGATCGCCGCCGGCCAGAAGCTCTCGATCAAGCAGAGCGACATCGTGCTGACCGGCCACGCCATCGAGTGCCGCATCAACGCCGAAGATGCCGAAACCTTCGTGCCGAGCCCGGGCACCATCACCGGCTTCCATCCGCCGGGCGGCCCCGGTGTGCGCGTGGACACCCACATCTACTGTGGCTACCGCGTGCCGTCGAACTACGACTCGATGATCGGCAAGCTGATCGTGCACGGTCCGGACCGCGAAACCGCCATTGCCCGCATGCGCGTGGCGCTGAGCGAAATGGTGGTGGACGGCATCAAGACCAACGTGGCCCTGCAGCAGCGCATCATGCGCGACAAGGGCTTCCAGGCCGGTGGGCAGAACATCCACTACCTGGAAAAGCGCTTGGCCGAGCGCAAGACCAAGCCGATCGCGCTGACCTGATCAGCCGGTAGGACCTCGAAGCCCGGTGCCTGTGCACCGGGCTTTTTCGTGGGCACCCGCCGCATTCGGT
>JAEWLO010000111.1 GCA_023457475.1 Pseudomonadota bacterium
ACGACTCGCTGGTGAAGGTGGCGAGCAGCACCGTGCAGGATGCCGACTTCTACCGTCGCTTCTTCGCCCGCCTGCAGCAGTACCTGCCGGCTGCCGCCGCCGGCGCGCCGCCGCCGCCGGTGGACAAACCGGCCGATGCCATTCCGGCACCGGTGCCTGCACAGGCCGACGTTCCGGCTCCGATCCCCGCCGAACCGGTGCCCCCGCCCGCACCGACCGGCAACGCACCGCCGGCGGCACCGCCCGAACCGGTGCCCGCGCCGGCAGCAGATACCCCCGCCGCGCACGCCTGAGCCGGCGCGCGACGCCGTGTTTCGTCCGTGCGCGCGCGTGGCCTGCATGGCGTTGGTGCTGCTCGGCAGCGTGTCAGCCGCGCAGGCTGCGGATTGCGCGGAGACCCTGCTGCGCGAGTTGGGATGGCGCATTGAGGCGACTGCCGTCGCGCAGCCCGTTGTACACGGCGGCCCGGTCTGCGAGCGTGCCGATCTGGCGCAGTCGCAGGCATCGGGCGACCTGCGTGTGCAACTGCCGGCACAGTGGAGCGACGACGCGCGCCAGGCGTATCTGCGCGCGCTTCTCGACGACCCCGCAACGGTGTGCGCGTACGCGTTCGAACTCGGCAACGCGACCCGCCGTGCCACCCGCCGTCTGCAGGGCAATCCCGGCTACCGCTTCTCCGCGCTGCAGCTGGGCTGGATCGGCTTCGGGCCAGGCGGCAGCCGCGCCCAAGGGTGGCAGGGCTTCCGCAGCTTCGGTCGCGGCTACGCGCCCGCCGCCCGCAACAGCACCGCGCTGGAGGCGTTCTACAGCGGCCGGGTGCGCAGCGAATGCGGGGTCGGCCGGCAGGTCGCGCAGCTGGCCACCCAGCGCGAACTGTACGGCGACGCCGCGTTCGATGCGGCGTTCACCCCGAGCGAGCTCGCCATCGGTACCTTCCTCACCCTGCATGACACCGACAGCATTCTCCTGGGTAAGCACGCCGGCCGCTTCCTCGCCGATGGCAAGGCCGTGCACACCGCACAGCGTGGACGGCAGGCGTTTGTCGGCGTACCGGGCTTCATCGAACACGTGTTCGACAAAACCTACCTGGACGACATCAACAACCAGGCCGAGAACTTCGTCATCGTCGACGTCAGCGACGCCGCGGCCCGCGCGCTGCGCGATCACGGCGGCTTCGCCCACTACGACCGCATCAACCGCCGCATCTGGGAACTGGCACAAAGCATGCCCGGAAACACCGCGCGTCGCTTCGAGCGCCTGCTGGTCGAGCGCGATCCGGGGCTGCGCCGGTCGCTTCCGGCCGCGCAACGCGCGACACTGGCGGAACTGGACGCCCTGCTGGACGATCCGTTCTACCAGGGGTTCGTGATTTATGTGCATCCACGCGGTATACGTCCTGTGGGATACCACGTGGTCCGGCTGCTCGACCGCAATCCGCGGACGCCCTTCGCCTTCGAGCTTGGCCTGCACAACCTGCATACCACGCTGTACCACCGTTGGATCGACGTCCGGCTGCGCCAGTGCGCGGCCGCGTCGGCATCACATTCGAAACCCGAAGAAAGGTGAGTCATGGAAATTGCAATGATTGGACTGGGGCGCATGGGCGCGAACATGGCCGAGCGGCTTGCGCGCGGCGGCCACCGCGTGATCGGCGTGGACCCCGGTGAAGCGGCGCGTGCCAGTGCGGCTGCACGTGGCATCGAGGTGCATGCGGAGGTGGCCACCGCACTGGCGGCGATGTCCGTGCCGCGCGTGGTGTGGCTGATGGTGCCGGCAGGCGAGGTGGTGGACCAGACCCTGGCCGCGCTCTCGCCGCACCTGTCCGAAGGCGATGTGGTGATCGATGGCGGGAACTCTTATTACAAGGATGCCGCACGTCGTGCCGCGCAGTTGCAGCAGGAGGACGTGACCTTCCTCGACTGTGGCACCAGCGGCGGTGTGTGGGGCCTGCAGGAGGGCTACAGCCTGATGATCGGCGGCGACAGGGCTACCGTCGAACGCCTGGCTGACATTTTCCGCACCCTCGCACCGGCGGCGGACCGTGGCTGGTCGCATGTCGGCCCCAGCGGTGC
The DNA here is from genome assembly GCA_023457475.1 of Pseudomonadota bacterium. Classification (GTDB taxonomy): domain Bacteria; phylum Pseudomonadota; class Gammaproteobacteria; order Xanthomonadales; family Xanthomonadaceae; genus Stenotrophomonas. The sequence continues at coordinate 2,073 of JAEWLO010000111.1, forward strand.
CGGGCACTACTGCAAGATGATCCACAACGGCATCGAGTACGGCATGATGCAGGCCTATGCCGAAGGCTTCGCGCTGATGCAGCGCAAGACTGAATTCAACCTGGACCTGGCCGAGGTCGCGAAGACCTGGCAGCACGGCAGTGTGGTGCGGTCGTGGCTGCTGGACCTGAGCGTGGAAGCGCTGCAGAAGAACCCGCAGCTGGACGGCATCGCGCCCTACGTGCCCGATTCCGGCGAAGGGCGCTGGACCGTGGCGGAGGCGATCGACCTGGACGTGTCCGCGCCGGTGATCACCCTCTCGCTGCTCGAACGCCTGCGCTCGCGCGAAGGCAATTCATACAGCGACCGCATGTTGTCCGCACTGCGCAACCAGTTCGGCGGGCACAAGATGGAAGGCCACTGACATAACGCCACCGTAGAGCCACGCCCTGCGTGG
>JAEWLO010000112.1 GCA_023457475.1 Pseudomonadota bacterium
CCGCAACACCGTGCCCGCCTTCTGAAACCCAACACCGCCCCCCCCCCCCTCCTGCGCGGGGGGGCCACCCAACCGCGTCTGCTTTCCGGAATCCGGAGATATCGCCATGACCCGTAGTTCATCCCGCACCCTGCTTTCCCTGGCCATCCTGTCCGCACTTGCCCTGCCCGCCCTGGCGCAGGCACAGGACGCGGGTGCGGCCGACCAGCCCACAGGCCAGCAGGCCGCCATCGACCTGGACACGGTCACGGTGACCGCGCTCCGCCAGAGTCTTGAGACCGCCCAGACGATCAAGCAGGAGGCGGCAATGGTCGTCGACTCGATCGTTGCTGAAGATATCGGCAAGCTGCCCGACAACAGCGTGGCCGACGCGCTGCAGCGCGTGACCGGCGTGCAGATCGCCCAGGGCAGCCAGGGCGAGACCACCGGTGTGGTGATCCGCGGTCTGCCGAACGTGGTCAGCACCCTCAACGGGCGCGAGATCTTCAGCGGCTCCGGCCGTGGCTATGCGTTCCAGAACCTGCCGGCCACCGCCATCAAGAGCGTGAACGTCTACAAGAGCAGCGAGGCCAGCCTGCCGCTGGGCGGCATCGCCGGCCTGGTGGACATCCAGCTGCGCCGCCCGCTGGACTTCGAAGGGGCCCAGATTGCCGGCACCGTCACCGGCACGCACAGCAAGTACGGTGGCGATGTTGACCCATCAGCCAGCCTGCTGCTGAGCAACCGCTGGGACACGGACGCGGGCGAGATCGGCGCGATGGTCAACTTCGGCTACATCGGCAAGCGCTATGCCTACGATGCGGTGTGGGGCGACTTCCCGAAGGTGCTGGAAAATCCGGACGGCACCCCGATGCGCACCGATGCAGGCGATCTGATCGCCGCGCCGAATGGCTGGGGCACCAACTACAACCAGGGCGACCGCGACCGCAGCGCCTTCAACTACGCCCTGCAGTGGAAGCCGACCGAAAACACCGAGGTCTACCTCGAGGGCCTGTACGACTACGTCCGCGACAACTACGACCAGGCCTTCTTCTTCAGCTTCCCGGTCGGTGCGGTGCCGCCGAGCAGCCTGCAGGTGGGCAACAACTGCTATGCCAACCAGCTGGCCGGCCCGCTGCAGGGACAGACCATCTGCGACGCCAATGGCGGATCGTGGACCGGGGACACCTACGCGGCCAGCAGCACCCAGGCGCACAAGCAGCGCGGACAGGACATCCAGAACGCGCTGGGCTTCAAGTGGCGTGGCGACCAGCTGCGCCTGTCCACCGAAGTGGCGCGCACCTCCGGTTACTACCGCGATGAGAACTTCATCATCGACACCTTCCTGAGCGGGCCGATCACCACCAACTGGGCGGGCACATCGGGCAAGCACCAGAGCTGGCAGCTCGCGGGCGACCCGGGCATGGATCCATCGCGCTTCTATCTCAACGGCCTGTTCCAGACCTGGGGCGAGTCGCGCGGCGAAGAGAACAGCTGGCGCGGTGACGGCGTGTTCGAGTTCCTCGACGGCCCGATCGCCAACATCCAGTTCGGTCTGCGCTACGCCGACCGCAATGCCAGCGCCAAGGGCAGCGTGGAAATCAGCACCCCGCCCCCGGGCGGTGCCGGTACCGGCAACATCACGGCAACACCCAACCCCGCCAACCAGGTGGTCGGCCTGTTCCCGGCCAACAGCTTCTTCTGCACCAAGCAGGGTAATTCGGCACTGACCCAGTCCTTCCTCACCCCCTGCTACGACTACCTCATCGGCAATGCCGACGCGCTGCGTTCCTACTATGGCCTGCCGGACGGCCTGGCCGCCGAGAACCCCGGGCGCTTCTTCGATATCCAGGAGCGCAAGAGCGCCGGCTATCTCCAGGCCAAGTACGACTTTGACATCGGCAGCGTGCGCGTGGACGGCCTGGTCGGCGTGCGTGCGGAGCAGATCAAGCGCGAACTGAACGCCTATTCGTTCGATGCCAGCACCGGCGTCTACAGCGCCATCACCCGCGACACGAAGGACACCAACACCCTGCCCAATGCCAGCTTGAACGTACACTTCAACGAGCAGTGGCAGCTGCGTGTGCTGGCCGCCAAGACCCTGAGCTACCCGGACTTCGGCGCGCTCAACCCGTCGATCTCGTTGAACCCGGGCACGGTCAACCGCGCAGGCGCGGCCAGCAGCGGCAACCCGGACCTGAGCCCGATCAAGTCGACCAACTACGACATGTCGCTGGAGTGGTACTTCTCCCCGGTCGGCTATGCCAGCGCCGGCGTGTTCTACCGCGACATCGACGGCTACATCCAGAACTACATCACCAATGTGGTCATTGCCGGCGAAGACTACGAGCTGTCCTCGCCGCAGAGCGCGGGCAGCGGCCATCTGCAGGGCGTGGAGCTGGCTTACCAGCAGACCTTCGACTTCCTGCCCGGTGCCTGGGGTGGTCTGGGCGCGCAGTTGAACTACACCTACATCGAGGGCGACACCAAATCGCCCGAGTTCATCGGTGGCCCGGTGATCTCCCGTCCGCTGCAGAACGTCTCCAAGAACAACTACAACGCGGTGCTGTTCTACGAAAACTTCGGGCTGTCGGCCCGCCTGGCCTACGGCTACCGCAGCCGCTACATCGATTTCTTCACCCAGCCCACCGTGGCGGGCACCGAAGATCAGGTGGAACCGGCCAGCTCGCTGGACTTCTCGATCAGCTACGACATGACCCCGCGCACGACCGTGGTGCTCTCGGCCACCAACCTGCTCGGCAACAACCTGCACCAGTTCTGGGGCAGCGGCGACTCGCGACCGCGCGATATCCGCTACCAGGACAAGACCTTCGGCCTGGGCTTCCGGTTCAAGCTGTGATGATGGAGCACCTGAACATGGCCGGCCCCCTGCCACCGCCCTTTTGTCGGATAATAGGAGTGACCGCAGTCCGCGGAGCACTCAGCCAAAAGGACATCTGTGAAACGGATCGAAGTACGCAATCTGTACGACCAGGTCGCCCAGGAGATCGGGCAGCGGATCATCAGTGGCGCACTTCAGCCGGGCGAATTCCTGCCCAAGGAAGAGCTGCTGGCGCAGACGCTGTCAGTCAGCCGCTCGGCGTTGCGCGAGGGCCTGAAGGTGCTGGGTTCCAAGGGGCTGATCGAAACGAAGCAGAAGACCGGTTCGCGTGTGCGCGAGCCGCGTCACTGGAAGCAGCTGGACAGCGACATCCTGGCGTGGCGTTGCGCGTTGATGCCCACCCAGGACTTCGTGGAGAAGCTGGTGGAGATGCGCGAGGTGATCGAGCCTGCGGCAGCCGCCTCGGCGGCAGAACGGCGTTCGCCCGCGCAGCTGGCGAAGATCAAGGCCGCGTACCAGGCAATGGCCGATGCCATCGACCAGGACGCCTGGGCCAAGGCCGACCTGGCCTTTCACGAGAGTGTGCTGGAAGCCACCAACAACGAGCTGCTGGCGTCGTTGTTCTCGGTGATCGACGCGGCGCTGGGCACGTTCTTCCTGCTTTCCGCGCAGACCGCCAAGGACTTCAAGTACTCGCTGCCGCGTCACTTCGACGTGTACGACGCCATCCGGCAGAAGCAGCCGGACGCGGCGCGTGCCGCCATGCTGGACATGATTGCCGACTCCCGCGCGAACCTGAAGGGCATTCGCGCCGGGAAGAAAACCCCTCGATAAAGGAACGACCATGAGCGCCGCCTGGATGCAACCCCTCCCATTGGTTGCCATCCTGCGCGGGCTCACCCCGCAGGAAGCCCCCGCCATCGGTGATGCGCTGGCGGAGGCTGGCTTCCACATTCTGGAAGTGCCACTCAACTCGCCGGAGCCGCTGCAGAGCATCGAACTGCTCGCCAGGCAGCTGGGCGACCGCTGCCTGATCGGTGCCGGCACCGTGCTGACCACCGAACAGGTGGACGAGGTGGCCGATGCCGGTGGGCGCATCATCGTGATGCCGCATGCGGACGTGGAGGTCATCGCCCACGCACACGCGAAGGGCCTGCGCTGCACGCCCGGCGTGGCCACGCCCACCGAAGCCTTCGCCGCGCTGCGCGCCGGCGCTGACGCGCTGAAGATGTTCCCGGCCGAGCAGCTGCCGCCCCCGGTGCTGAAAGCGTGGTCCAGCGTGCTGCCCAAGGGCACGCCGCTGCTGCCGGTGGGCGGCATCACGCCCGAACGCATGGCCGTCTACCGTCAGGCCGGAGCCGCCGGTTTCGGCATCGGCTCCGCGTTGTACGCCCCCAAGACGCCCGCCGCTGAAGTGGCCCGCCGCGCGCGCGCCTTCATCGACGCCTGGAACAGCACGAACACGGACACCGCCGCATGAAAATCACCGCCATCACCACCTTCATGGTGCCCCCACGTTGGCTCTTCGTCCGTATCGACACCGACGCCGGCATCAGCGGCTGGGGTGAACCCATCGTGGAAGGCCGCGCACATACCGTGGCCGCCGCCGTGGAAGAACTCTCGGATTATCTGATCGGCAAGGATCCCCGCCATATCGAGGATCACTGGAATGTGCTGTACCGCGGGGGGTTCTACCGTGGCGGCCCGATCCTGATGAGCGCCCTGGCCGGCCTCGACCAGGCGCTGTGGGATATCCACGGCAAGGCCCTGGGCGTGCCGGTGCACCAGTTGCTGGGCGGTCCGGTGCGCGACCGCATCCGCGTGTATTCGTGGATCGGCGGCGACCGTCCCGCCGACACCGCCCGCGCGGCCAAGGAAGCAGTGGCGCGTGGCTTTACTGCCGTGAAGATGAACGCCACCGAGGAAGTGCAGTTCGTCGACACGCACGACAAGGTCACAAAAGTGCTGGAGAACGTGCAGGCGGTACGTGACGCGGTCGGCCCCGGCGTGGGCCTGGCAGTGGACTTCCATGGACGTGTGCACAAGCCGATGGCGAAAGTGCTGATGCGTGAGCTGAGCCCGTTCGGCTTGATGTTCATCGAAGAACCCGTGCTGTCTGAACACCTGGAATGCATTCCGGAACTGGCGGCCCTCTCCCCCGCCCCGATTGCCCTGGGTGAACGCCTCTATTCTCGGTTCGATTTCAAGCGCGTGCTGCAGACCGGCGGCGTCGACATCCTGCAGCCGGATCCCTCGCATTCCGGCGGCATCACCGAAACCCGCAAGATCGCGGCCATGGCCGAGGCCTACGACGTAGCCGTTGCCCTGCATTGTCCGCTCGGCCCCATCGCGCTGGCCGCCAACCTGCAGCTGGACGCGGTCTGCTATAACGCCTTCATCCAGGAGCAGAGCCTGGGCATCCATTACAACGCCAGCAACGACCTGCTCGATTACCTCGTGGACCGCTCGCCGTTCGACTACAAGGAAGGCTTCGTCACGATTCCGGACGGCCCGGGCCTGGGTATCGAGATCAACCAGGCCTACGTCGATGAACGTGCGGCGGAAGGCCACCGCTGGCGCAATCCCATCTGGCGTCATGCCGATGGCAGCGTGGCCGAGTGGTGAGCGCGGAGATGCCCATGACGCGTTATCCCAGCCTCAGCGGCCGTGCCGTTCTGGTCACCGGCGGCGCGACCGGTATCGGGGCTGCCTTTGTCGAACACTTCGCCCGCCTGGGCGCGAAAGTGGTCTTCCTGGACATCGACGACAGCGGCGCGCAGGCGCTGCTGGACGGCCTGGCCGATGTCGCCACCCTGCCCGTCTATCTGCACTGCGACATCACCGATATTGCCGCCTTCCAGGCGGCCATCGCCGAAGGCCGCCGTCAGGTGGGCCCATTCTCGGTGCTGGTCAACAATGCCGCCAATGACGTCCGACACACTTTGGCCGATACCCGCGTGGCCGACTTCGAGCGCAACGTGGCGGTGAACCTGCGTCACCAGTACTTCGCCATCCAGGCGGTGGTGCCGGACATGAAGGCGCTGGGCGGCGGCTCCATCATCTGCCTGGGTTCCACCGGGTGGATGATCAAGAACAGCGGCTACCCGATGTACGCCATGGCCAAGTCCGCCGTGCACGGCCTGGTGAATGGTCTGGCGCGTGAGTTGGGGCAGGACTACATCCGCATCAATGCGCTGGTGCCCGGCTGGGTGATCACCGAGAAGCAGCAGCGGCTGTGGCTGGACGAGGAAGGTGAAGCCCAGCTGCGACGCTCGCAGTGCCTGCCCGGCTACCTGCGCGCGGACGATCTCGCCCGCGCCGCGCTGTTCCTCGCGGCGGACGACAGCCGCATGTGCACTGGCCAGGACTTCATCGTGGACGGAGGCTGGGTATGAACGGCCCGGTTCGTGTTGCCGTGCCTGCAGGCAACACGCTGGGCGAAGGGGTGCTCTGGTGTGATCGGGAGCAGGCGGTGTACTGGACGGATATCGCCCAGTCGCACCTGTGGCGGTTCCGGCCCGCGGACGGTGAGGTGGCCAGTTGGCCGATGCCGGAGCGGCTGGCTGCCATTGCCTTGTGCGAGGCGGAGGGGTGGTTGTTGCTGGCGTTGGCGACCAGGTTGGCGTTCTTCCATCCGGCGCGCAACGAGGTGCGGCCGGCGCTACCGGGTTCGTCGGCAACGCACGATCCCGTCCCACCATTGGCACCGTTGCACACCCGTGCCAACGACGGTGCATGTGACCGCCAGGGTCGCTTCGTCTTCGGCATGCTGCATGAGCCGGCCGCCGGCCCGAAGCAGCCGATCGCCCCCTTCTATCGCCTCAACGCCGATCTCAGCCTTCAGCGCCTGCCGTTGCCGACGGTCGCCATCTCCAACAGCATTGCCTTCAGTCCCAGCGGCGACACGATGTACTTCTGTGACTCACTGCAGAAGCAGATCCTGCAGTGCGCCTACGGCGATACGCTCGGTCCGGTTTCGGTCTTCGCGGACCTGCGCAACGAACCCGGCGAGCCCGACGGCAGTGCCGTCGATGCCGAAGGCGGCCTCTGGAACGCCCGGTGGGGTGATGTTCGCGTTGTCCGCTACCTTCCGGACGGCCGCGAAGACCGGTCCGTGCCGGTGCCGGCCATGCAGCCCACGCGCCCGGCGTTCGGCGGTGCCGATCGCCGCACGCTGTTCATCACCAGCGCGCACGACGGCCTCGATTCGGTCGCGCGGGCGCTCGACCCCCTTGCTGGACATCTGTTTGCCACTGACGTCGGCGTTGCCGGGCTCCCGGAGCCCCGCTTCGCCGGCAATCCCGATACTCTCGCGGAGCTTCCATGAGTCTGTCCACCCTCGATATCAGCATCGTCCTGGCCTACCTGGCCGGCATCTTCATTCTCGCGCAGTGGGTGTCCCGCGAGAAACCCGGGCAGGAGAAGTCGGCCCAGGACTACTTCCTGGCCAGCCGCAGCCTGCCGTGGTGGGCCATCGGTGCCTCGCTCATCGCCGCCAACATCTCCGCCGAACAGATCATCGGAATGTCCGGCTCGGGGTATGCCATCGGCCTGGCCATCGCCTCGTATGAGTGGATGGCCGCGATCACCCTGCTCATTGTGGGCAAGTGGTTCCTGCCGATCTTCCTGCGCAACGGCATCACCACCATGCCGCAGTTCCTGGAGGAGCGGTACGGCAACCGCATCCGCACGGTAATGGCGGTGTTCTGGCTGGGCCTGTACGTGTTCGTCAACCTCACCTCGATCCTGTGGCTGGGCTCCATCGCCATCGCCGGCGTGGCCGGGTTGAACCAGGACGTGGCGCTGGTGCTGCTGGGTGCCTTCGCACTGGCCTACCAGTTGTATGGCGGCCTCAAGGCGGTCGCGCTCACTGATATCGTGCAGGTCTGCCTGTTGGTGCTGGGTGGCCTGCTGGTGACCTGGATCACCCTGGGCCAGATCGGCAACGGCAGCGTCACCGACGGCTTCATGCAGCTGTGGCAGCAGCACCCCGAACGGTTCGAGATGATCCTGAGCAAGGACAACCCGTTCTACAAGGATCTGCCGGGTCTGTCGGTGCTGCTGGGCGGCATGTGGATCGCCAACCTCAGCTACTGGGGTTTCAACCAGTACATCATCCAGCGGGCGCTGGCGGCAAAGAACCTGCAGGAAGCACAGAAGGGCGTAGTGTTCGCGGCCTTCCTGAAGCTGCTGATTCCGGCCATCGTGGTGCTGCCCGGCATCGCCGCCGTGATGCTCGCCCCGAACCTGGAACGACCGGATGCGGCCTACCCCACCATGCTGGGCCTCCTGCCCAGCGGCATCCTGGGGTTGGTGTTCGCCGCACTGGTCGCCGCGATCGTCGCGTCGCTGGCCTCGAAGATCAACTCGGTGGCGACCATCTTCACCCTGGACTTCTACGCCAAGCGCGCACCCGATGCCTCGCAGAAAAAGCTGGTCCGGGTCGGCCGGATTGCCGCTTCGCTCTCCATCGTCGTCGCCGTGCTGACCGCGCGCCCGCTGCTGGGTGGGTTCGACCAGGGCTTCCAGTACATCCAGGAATTCACCGGCTTCTTCACCCCGGGCATCGTGGTGATCTTCCTGCTGGGGCTGTTCTGGAAGCGGGCCAACGAGGCCGGCGCGCTGGCGGCCGCGGTCGGTTCGTTCGTGCTCTCGCTGGTGTTCAAGCTGGCGCTGCCGTCGCTGCCCTTCATGGACCGCATGGGCGTGGTGTTCCTGGCCACGTTGCTGCTGGGCGTGGGCGTCGCGCTGGCCACCCGCGCCACCGGGGCACGCGACCGCATCCGCACCGATGACGTCACCTATGCCACCACGCCGTCGTTCAACGCGGCCTCGCTGGCGGTGCTGGCGATTCTTGTAGCCCTGTACGCAACCTACTGGTGAGTGCCATGACGAAGACGATGCTGCGCGCGGTGCTGCTTTCCGCGCTGGTCGGGGTGGCCACCCCCGTGCTGGCCACCGAAGTGACCTGGACCGGCACCGCCACCGTGGACGCGGAGAAATCCGGTTGGGGACGTCTGGCGAAGTTGCCGGACGGTCGCTGGCTGGGCGTCACCACCCGCTATCCCGGCGGCGACACCACGACGCTGCGCATCGCGGTCAGCGCCGACAACGCCCGCACCTGGGCGCCGCTCTCCACCGTGGCCGAACCGGAGCGCAAGCTCGACAACGGTGAGCTGTTCGTCCTGCCCGACGGGCGCGTGCTGCTCGGCATGCGCTCATTGATCGATGGCGTGTCCTACCGCTTGAATGTGTACGCGAGCGAAGACCAGGGCCGTACGTGGTCCTTCCTGAGCACCATCACCCGTAACGAAAAGCCGGCAGGACGGAAGGACCGTGGCGTGTGGGAGCCGATGTTCACCCTGCTGGATGACGGCACGTTGTCCGTGGTGTACGCGGATGAAACCCGCGCGGACGAAAAGCCCTCTTACAACCAGGTCGTTTCGCAGCAGCTGTCGAAAGACGGTGGCAAGACCTGGAGCAAGCCGGCGACGATCGCCCATCAACCGGGTGGCGGCAAGCTGCGGCCCGGCATGCCGGTGCTGACCCATCGGCCCGGTGGTGGTTATCTGATGGTTCTGGAAACCTGTGGCGATGATCCGCAGTGCCCGGTGACGTACAAGATGTCCAGCGACGGCCGAACCTGGCCCGGGGGCTTGGGCACGCCGTTGGAGCCGCATCGCTGTGGGCCGCACGTCATGAGCACCCGCGACGGCACGATGTTCGTCACCTCGTGCGCGAATGAGATCAGCGCGAGCGAAGACCGCGGGGTAACGTGGCAGACGCTGAGCCCGCCCGCCTGGCCGCCGGGGTTCCGCCACTCCTGGCCGGCCGTGGTGGAATTCGGACCGGGTGAGATCGGCGTGGTGAATCTGGTCGATGGCACCGTGCAGATCCGATTCGGCACGTATGCGCGCGCCGCATCGAAATGACTCGTGGTCGGCGTGCCCGCACGTGACCGACGCACGTTGGCGTGCGCGCGACGTCACCGCATGAACGCGCTCATCAATACAATCTACTGGGGCCGGTCACGCATGGCGTGTCCCTACACCTGCGGAAGCGCGAGCTCGAAGCTGGAGCCATTGCCCGGCGAGGACACGATGGTGATGAACCCGCCCGCCTGGCGTACGGCGCTGTGCACCTGCGGCAGGCCCAGGCCGGAGCCCTCGCCATCCGCCTTGGTGGTGAAATACACCTCGAACACGCGCGCGATCACTTCTTCGCTCATACCCATGCCGGTATCGGAGACCGTAAGGGTGACGTAGTGCCCCGGCACGCGTCCCTTCTCACCGGTTCCCTCCACCACCGTCCGCTGCCCGGTGGTGACGCGGATGGTGTCATCCGGACCACAGGCATCCCGCGCGTTGACCACCAGATTGAGCAGCGCACGTTCCAGCGTGTTGCGGTCCACCATGGCGCAGCAGCTCGCGGCACAGGTATCGACCGACAGCATTGCCCTGGAGTCCACTGCCTGGCGCAGCAGCGGATGCATGGCTTCGACCAGTTCGGACAGTGCCACCGACTCCGGACGGTACGGATGCTTCCGGGCGAAACCCACCAGCCGTTGCGACATGGCTGCACCCTGTTCCAACGCCGCTTCGGCCACTTCGAGCAGACGCATGTTGCCGGGGCTGAGTTCGTTGCTGGCCACGACCACGTCAATGGCGGTCGTCGCCGACTGCAGGAAGTTGTTGAGGTCGTGCACCACACCCGCCAGCATCTGACCGACCGCCTCCCCCTTCTGGGCATGTTCGGCGATCAGCGCACTGGCCTGTTGTGCAGCCAGGGCCAGGTCGCGGCTTTCCGCCGCGTGGTAATGCCGGACTTCCAGTTCCTGATAGGCGCGATGGGTCGCCAGCAGCCGCGACTCGCTTTTTGCCAGCTCCTCCACCAGCCCAGCCTCGCGGGTCGCCGCAGCCGTGAGCCGCGTGCCGGCTTCATCGACCTTCGCGTCCAGCGCCGCTCGCAGGGCATCGGCCGCCGCGATGGCCGCGTTCCGCGCGGTCACATCCGAGCTGACCGCAAGCAATCCCACCACCTGACCGTTATCACGAAGCGGACCAATGCGCACGCGCCAGTCACGGAACACCCCGCGGGCATCGAATCCGGAGGCTTCGAACTGCGTGATCGCGCCTTCCGCCGCATCCTGCAGCGCCTGTTGAACGACCGGCTGCGCGGCTTCCGGCCAAAGATCCTTCCACGCCCTGCCCACCATCACACCGGGGTCGGGGGCGTTGAACAGCTTCAGGCCATTGGAGTTGATGGCCAGCACCACTCCATTGAGATCGAGCTCTTTGATGCAGTCCTCTGAGAGCTCGACGATCTGACGGTAGCGGTCCATCCATGCCCTGGAGCAGATATTGATGCCCCATTGTCGGCGTGGAAGCGCTTCCACCACAACACCCCGGCACACGCCCCGGCCCTGAACAATTCAGCGAACCGGTAGCGCCCG
>JAEWLO010000113.1 GCA_023457475.1 Pseudomonadota bacterium
GGATTCCAGCGCACGCGCGATCGCATCCGGGGCCACGCCCAGCTGCCAGCCCACCGCCGCGGCGGCCAGTGCGTTCAGCACGTTGTGCCTGCCCGGCAGCGCCAGCACCACTTCCTGGCTGGTGCCCTGCGGCAGGCGCAGGGTGAAGCGCATGCGTGCGCCTTCCTGCACCACGTTCTCGGCGCGCACGTCCGCCTGCGGGCTCATGCCGTAGCTCATTACGTGGCGCGGAGTATGCGCGGCAAGCGCGGCCACTTCCGGGTCGTCGATGCACAGCACCGCCAGACCGTAGAACGGCAGGCGCTGCAGGAATTCGGCGAACGCGGCCTGCACGCGGGCGAAATCGTTGCCGTAGTTTTCGAGGTGGTCTGCATCGATGTTCGTGATGACCGACACCAGCGGGTTCAGGCGCAGGAAGCTGCCGTCGCTTTCATCGGCTTCCGCCACCAGCCATTGGCCGCTGCCGAGCTTGGCGTTGGCACCGGCCGCCAGCAACTGGCCGCCGATCACGAAGGTCGGGTCGAGACCGCCTTCGCTCAGCACGGCGGCGGTGAGACTGGTGGTGGTGGTCTTGCCATGGGTACCGGCCACCGCGATGCCGCGGCGGAAGCGCATCAACTCGGCCAGCATGGCGGCGCGCGGCATGATCGGAATGCGCTGGCTGCGCGCCTCCATCAGCTCCGGATTGTCTTCGCGGATGGCACTGGAAACCACCACGCAGTCGGTACCCAGCACGTTGGCGGCCGAGTGGCCGCGCATCACGCGCGCGCCCAGGCCCGCCAGGCGACGGGTCGCGGCATTGTCGGCGTTGTCCGAACCAGACACTTCATAGCCCAGGGTCAGCATCACTTCGGCGATGCCGCTCATGCCGGTGCCGCCGATGCCGACGAAGTGCACGCGCGGGAACGCGCGGACCAGGTCATTGGTGTCGTGCAGGCGACGGATCATGCGCGGCCTCGCAGCGACAGGCGGGTACGCGTGATGGACAGCGCGGTGTTCATTTGGATTCCTCGAGAATGATGTCGGCGATGCGCTCGGCGGCATCGACCTTGGCCAGCGCACGCGCGGCCTGGGCCATCTGCATGCGGCGGTCGGAATGGGTGGAAAGCTCGCGCAGCACGTCCTGCAGGCGCGCGGCCAGGGTGTCGTCCTGCTTCAGCAGCACGGCCGCACCGCGCTCGACCAGATACTCGGCGTTGCGGGTCTGGTGATCGTCCACGGCGGCGGCGAATGGCACCAGTACGCTGCCGACACCGGTGGCGCACAGCTCGGCCAGGGTGGAGGCACCCGAGCGGCAGACCACCAGATCGGCCCAGGCGAAGGCCTCGGCCATGTCGGCGATGAACGGCTGCACCTGCGCCACCACGGCGTGGTCGGCATAGGCCTGCAGCGCCTCGGCGTGCAGCTTCTCGCCACTCTGGTGGCGCACGTCGACGGCAATGCTGCCACCCAGCGCGGCCAGTGCCTTGGGTACGGCGTTGTTGAGCGCGCGGGCGCCCTGGCTGCCGCCCAGCACCAGCACGCGCAGCGGTCCGCTGCGACCGGCCAGCCGCTGCTCGGGGGGGGCGATGGCGGCAATCTCGGCGCGCACCGGGTTGCCCACGGCCTCTTCGCCCGTGGCGAAACTGCCCGGGAAGCCGGTCAACAGCCGCCGGGCGAAACGCGCCAGCACGCGGTTGGTGAGCCCCGGCGCGCGGTTCTGTTCGTGCACCAGCAGCGGCAGGCCGTGCAGACGCGCAGCCAGGCCCCCTGGGCCAGAGGCGAAGCCGCCGAAGGCGATTACCGCGCGCGGCTGGCGGTCGCGGATCAGGAAGCCGGCCGTGCGGATGGCGCGTAAAAGGCGACCCGGTGCCAGCAGAAGGGCCAGCTTGCCTTTGCCGCGCAGGCCGCTGATCGCCAGCGTGTCGATGTGGATGTCGTGCTGCGGCACCAGCCGGGTTTCCATGCCGCCCGCGCTGCCCAGCCAGGTCACCGGGATGCCCCGCGCGCGCAGCACCCGGGCCACGGCAAGGCCGGGGAAGATGTGGCCGCCGGTGCCACCGGCCATGATCATGACGGGACGGTCAGATGGGCTCATCCGATCCTCCCGAAGGTGGGCTCGATGCGCTGCTGCATGCGGCTGGTGCCGCGTGCGGCGCTGTTGGCGGCATCGTGCATGGCGGCCGCCACGGCACTGGCCGACGCGGGCTCCTCGCTGGGGACGGCGTCGTCGTGTTCCGGTGCCCCCATGCGCACGGCCTGACGGCGCTCGGCACGGTCCAGCTCATAGGAAACGCGGAGCAGGAGGCCCATGGCCACGCAGGTCATCAGCACGCTGGAACCGCCGGACGAAATCAGCGGCAGGGTGAGCCCCTTGGTGGGCAGGATGCCGAGGTTCACGCCGATCGAGACGAAGCTCTGCATGCTGATCCACAGCGCGATGCCGAAGGCGATGTAGCCGGAGAAGTGGCGCTTCATCTCCACGCAGCGCATGCCGATCCAGAAGGCACGGCCGACCAGCACCGCATACAGGGCGATGATGACGCAGGTACCGAGGAACCCGAACTCCTCTGCGGTCACCGAGAAGATGAAGTCGGTATGCGCTTCGGGCAGGTAGTAGAGCTTCTGCACCGAGTTGCCGAGGCCGACGCCGGTCCACTCGCCGCGGCCCACGGCCATGAGCGCGTTGGTCAGCTGGTAGCCGTCGCCCTGCTGGTCCGCCCAGGGGTCCATGAAGGAGGTGATGCGGCGCAGGCGGTAGGGTTCGAAGATGGCCAGCGCGCTCATCGCAGCCAGGCCGATCACGGCCGGCATCGACATGCGCAGCATGTTCACTCCGCCCAGCACCAGCATGCCGGCGGTGATGCCAAGCAGCAGGGTGGACGAGCCGAAGTCCGGCTGCAGCAGCAGCAGCACGACCAGCGCCCCGGCCACGCCCTGCGGCTTGAGCATGGCCGGCCAGGTGGCGTTGACCTCGTCGCGGAAGCGCACAAGGTAGCTGGAGAGCCAGACGATGTAGAGCACCTTGACCGCTTCCACGGTCTGGAACTTGGACACGCCCAGGTTGATCCAGCGGCGGGCACCGTTGACGCTGCTGCCCAGCCCCGGGATGAACACCACCACCAGCAGCGCGAAGCAGCCCAGCAGCAGCACCTGGTTGTACTGCTCGATGCTCTTGAGCTCGGTCCGCATGGCGATGATCGCCAGGCCCACGCCGATCGCCAGGAAGATCAGATGGCGGTTGAGGTAGTAGAACGGACTGCTCATCAGGGCAATCGAGCTCGACGCGACCATGACCACGCCGATGCCGGTGAGCGCGATGATCGCGCCCAGCAGCCAGCCATCGAAGCGACCTCCGATGGCTTCAAGACGTGTTGCCTGGCGCGACAGGTCATTCATCAGCGGACCTTCAACGTGGCCAGGCCGATCAGCACCAGCACCACCGAGATGATCCAGAAGCGCACGATCACGCGCGGCTCCGGCCAGCCCTTCAGTTCGAAGTGGTGGTGGATGGGGGCCATGCGGAACACACGCTTGCCGGTGAGCTTGAACGAGGCGCCCTGGATCATCACCGACAGCGTTTCAATCACGAACACGCCGCCCATGATCACCAGTACCAGCTCCTGACGGGTGATCACGGCGATGGTGCCCAGCACCGCGCCCAGCGCCAGTGCGCCGATATCGCCCATGAACACCATGGCCGGATAGGTGTTGAACCACAGGAAGCCCAGGCCCGCGCCGGCGATCGCCGCGCAGATGATGACCAGCTCGCCGGCACCGGGGATCTGCGGGATCTGCAGATAATTGGCGAACACCACGTTGCCGGAGGCATAGGCGAACACGCCCAGTCCGCACGCCACCAGCACGGTCGGCATGATCGCCAGGCCGTCCAGGCCATCGGTCAGGTTCACCGCGTTGGAGAAGCCGACGATCCAGAAGTAGGCGATGGCCACGAAGCTGATCCCGGCCAGCGGCAGCGCCACCGACTTGAACATCGGGATGTAGAACGTCAGCTGCGCCGGCACATCGGCGGTGTAGAGCAGGAACACACCGGCGGCGAGGCCGAAGATCGACTGCAGCAGATACTTCCAGCGCGACGCCAGGCCATTCGGGTCGCGGCGCACGATCTTGATCCAGTCGTCGTACCAGCCGATCGCGCCGAAGCACAGCATCACCGCGAGCACCAGCCACACATAGTGGTTGCGCAGGTCGCCCCACAGCAATGTGGAGAGGCTGACCGTGAGCAGGATCAGCGAGCCGCCCATGGTCGGCGTCCCGGCCTTGGAGAAGTGGGTCTGCGGGCCATCCTTGCGGATCGGCTGCCCGCCCTTGAACTGGGCCAGCTTGCGGATGACCGCCGGGCCCAGCCACAGCGACAGGAACAGCGAGGTCAGCGCGGCGAGGATGCCGCGGAACGTCAGGTAGCCGAACAGCCCGAACAGGCTCTCCAACTGCTGCAACCATCGGGCCAGTTCAAGCAACATGGGGGCTTTCCTCTCCTCGCGCCAGCAGCGCTTTGACGATCGTGTCCATCGCGCTGCCGCGCGAGCCCTTTACCAGGCAGCGAACGCCGGCGTGCAGGTCTGCGGCCAGCGCATTGGCGAGAGCCTCATGGGTAGTGAAGTGATGCCCGCCCTCGCCAAACGCGGCGCTGGCGGCCTGGCTGAGCGGCCCCAGCGTGTAGAGACGCTTGAGACCGGCGGCACGCGCGCGCAGCCCGGCCTGGGCATGCAGCGCCGCGCCGTCCGGGCCGAGTTCGCGCATGTCGCCCAAGACCAGCCAGCCTTCGTCTTTCGAGGCGGCCAGCGCATCGACGGCAGCGGCCAGCGACCCCGGGTTGGCGTTGTAGCTGTCGTCGATCAGCACCGCGCCGCCCGGCAGGGTGTGGGCGATCTGGCGGCCCGGCACCGGTTCGGCCCCGCCCAGGCCGATCGCGACCTGCTGCAGGGTGATGCCGGCGGCCAGTGCCAGGCTGGCGGCGGCCAGCGCATTGCTGATGTTGTGACGACCCGGCAGCGCCAGGGCGATGTCGATGCGGCCCACCGGGGTGACCAGGGTGAAGCGGCTGCCGTCAGCGGTGAGACGCACGTCGCGCGCGGTCACGTCCGCGCTGTGGTCCAGACCGTAGCGCAGCAGCCGGCTGCGCGGCGGGTGGCCGACGATGTGCTGTTCGAACCAGGCCGCATAGGCGTCGTCGGCATTGATGACGGCCACGCCGTCGGCCGGCAGCGCCGCGTAGATCGCGCCCTTGGTGGTGGCCACGCCGAGCAGGCTGCCCATGCGTTCCAGGTGGGCCGGTGCGATGTTGTTGACCAGCGCGAACTGCGGGCGGGCGATATCGGTCAGATAGGCGATGTCGCCCGGCTTGCCGGCCCCCATCTCATAGATGGCGAAATCGGCATCGTCGGGCGCGTCCAGCACCGCCAGCGGCAGCCCGATCTCATTGTTGCGGTTGCCTGGGTTGGCGTAGACCACTTTATGGGTCTCGCGCGCCACCTGCTGCAGGATGGCCAGCAGCAGGCTCTTCACGCTGGTCTTTCCGTTGCTGCCGGTGATCGCGAACACCTGCGTTCGGCGGTCGCGCTGCAGGCCGGCAGCGATGCGGGCCAGCGCCACCTCGGCGTTGGCCACCAGCACCTGCGGCACCGGCACGTCGAGCAGCCGCTCGACCAGCATCGCGCTGGCACCGCGCGCCAGCGCGTCGGCGGCGAAGTCGTGGCCGTCGAAGCGCTCGCCGCGCAGCGCGACGTACAGGCTGCCGGCGGCCAGGGTGCGGGTGTCGTTGCTGACCGCGTCGATCACGGTGTCTTCGCCGTGGATCTCGCCACCAGCCCAGTGTGCGATCAGGGAGAGCGGAGTGCGCTTCACTTGATGCCCTCCTTCGCGGCCAGGGCCGCGGCGGCCACCAGCGTGTCGTCGAAGTCCTGCTTGACGCCCTTCACTTCCTGGTAGGGCTCGTGGCCCTTGCCGGCAATCAGGATGATGTCGCCAGCCCCGGCGCGCTTGACCGCCAGCCCGATCGCGCGGGCGCGGTTGCGCTGCACGGTCACGGTTTCGGGGTGGCTCAGCCCGGCCACGATGTCGGCCACGATCACGTCGCCGTCCTCGTTGCGCGGGTTGTCGTCGGTGACGATGACATGGGTGGCGAGGCGCTCGGCAATGGCAGCCATCTGCGGGCGCTTGCCGGTATCTCTTTCGCCACCACAGCCGAACACGCAGAACAGATCGCCGTCCAGGTGGCCCTGCAGGCTCTGCAGCGCCTGTTCCAGCGCGTCGGGGGTATGCGCGTAGTCGACCACCACGGTCGGCAGGCCGCGCTCGCCGCCCAGCCGGTTCATGCGCCCGGCAATGGGCTGCAGCTGCGAGAGCAGCGCGGCGATGTCGCCGGCAGCATGGCCCAGCGCGTGCAGCACGCCCGCCACGCCGAGCAGGTTGTCCACGTTGAAACGGCCCAGCAGCGGCGACTGCACCGGATGGCGCGCGCCGTCCACAACCAGGTCGAAGGCGATGCCGCGGCCGTCAAGCTTGAGCGAATCCGCACGCACCGTGGCCTGCTGCGCACCGCGCGAGCTGACCCCCACCTGGGCGACGGCAGGGGCCACGGTACGCAGCAGTTCGCTGCCGAAGCTGTCGTCCAGGTTCACCACGGCGGCCTTGAGGCCGTCACGATGGAACAGCTTGGCCTTGGCCGCGCCGTAGCGCTCCATGTAGCCGTGGTAATCAAGATGATCGCGGGTGAGGTTGGTGAACACCGCCACGTCGTAATGCACCGCGTCGACGCGCCCCTGGTCGAGGGCGTGCGAGCTGACTTCCATCGCCACTGCCTGCGCGCCTTCGTCGCGCAGCTGCGCCAGCACCTCGTGCATCTGCAGCACCAGTGGCGTGGTGAAACCAGTGGGCACCACGTGTCCGTACAGGCCGACGCCGAGCGTGCCGATGCTTCCGCTGCGTGTTCCCAGCAGGTGCCAGGCCTGGGCCAGCAGCTGCACGGTGGAGGTCTTGCCGTTGGTACCGGTCACGCCAACCATCGCCATCGCGCGCGAAGGCTGGCCGTGGAACTGGTCGGCCATCGCGCCCATGCGGGCGCGCAGCCCGGGCACGGCAATCG
>JAEWLO010000114.1 GCA_023457475.1 Pseudomonadota bacterium
TGCCCATACGAGGCCAGGACGGTGAAGTCCTTGCCGAGGTATTTGTTGATCGTCTTGGCCTTGGCGGGCGATTCGACGATGAGCAGGTGCTTGGGCATGTCTATGATTTCTGTGGGCGCGGGCCGGGGGAGGGCCGCTAGGGTGGAGCAAATGGCCGCGTTAGTGAAGGGCAGCCGTCGATATATATATAAATTGAACGCCCGGGTATGCGCCGGGCGTTCAGGTTTGCGCCTATTAGTGGAATCACGCCGGAGCCGCCCGTGTCAAGCGGCCCGGTGTGAGGAC
Organism: Pseudomonadota bacterium; assembly: GCA_023457475.1. Taxonomy (GTDB): domain Bacteria; phylum Pseudomonadota; class Gammaproteobacteria; order Xanthomonadales; family Xanthomonadaceae; genus Stenotrophomonas. Next base: position 286 of record JAEWLO010000114.1, read on the forward strand.
GCCGCTCAGGACATCGAGGAGCCGATCACCCCGATCATGGCGATGGCCAGGCCGGCAAAGGCCAGGAACAGGATCGCATTCAGGACCAGGATCACGATGGTCACCGTCCCGAGGCCGCGTTCCTGGAACTGCTGGTTCTCGGTGAACGCCCACTTGTCCACCACCAGGGTGTCGCAGAGCATGTCGTGGAGGGCCTGCTTGCGCTCGGTGAACGCGGCCATGATGAAGCCGATGAAAATGGTGAAGCTGCTGAGGATGAAGCCCCAGTAGCGGCCGAAGGCGCGCATGAAGGTCAGGCGCTCGCCATTGCTGCGTACCACCTTGATGCCCACGGCCATCTTGCCCAGCGTGGCTCCGCCGCGCGAGGCGTGGAACCAGGCGTAGTAGCCGATGCCCACCACGAGGCTGGCGAGGATGCTCAGCACATACATCACGCCACCCACGGTGGTATCGCCGCTGACCGCGCCCACGCCATTGAACACCAGGCTGATGGGAATGTTGATGATGCCGACCACGATCGAGTCGAGGAAGTAGGCGGCATAGCGCTTCCAGAACCCGGCATACACCACGTCGCCCCCGGTGACCACGGCCGTGCCGTAGCTGCCGGCGGCGGCCGGCGCATCGTACGGCGAGCGGGTGCCACCGCCGGTGCCCGGCATTGGCGCGGTGCCGTTGTCGATCGCGGTGTAGTCGCCACGCAGGTCGAACCCGGAACCCAGGTTGCTGGCCGCGCTGCTCAGCTGCTGCAGCTGCAGCTCGTCCACCGCCTCGGACAGCGGCTTCCACTGTGAAAAGCCCTCGCGCCAGACCAGGGTGGCCAGGCTGACCTCCCCGCGCTGGAAGCGATGGCGCAGCTCGTCGGCCGCCAGCGGCCCCTGGCGATTCTGGCCGTCTGCGTAGTACCACTCGGTCATTGCATCATTCCCCATTGTGATTCGTCCCTGTTCGTCCCTAAATACGTATGCAGGCTCAGCCGCGGCACTCCGGCGGCAGGTTTCTGGTGTCGGCGTCGCTGCTGCAGCTCCACTGCTGCCCGGCGATGTTGTACTCCCACCAGAGCATCTTGCCATCCAATTTCGGCTTGCCGGGCTGGGAGAGTTCGATTTCGATCCCGCACAGGCCTTCGCCGAAGCGACCGATCCGCACCTGGCCGACGCCGTCGGTGGCATAGGCCCCGGGCGAGCGGAAGCCGTCGTCGTTGTTGACGGGACAGCGGTCATGGATATCCACGAATTCGACCACCTGCCCCTTCAGCGGAGCGAGCTCGGCCGCAGCCTGGGCGAGCTTGGCCCGCGTGACGTAGTCGTTGTAGGCCGGTAGCGCGATAGCCGCCAGAATGCCGAGCACGGCCACGCCAACGACAGCGACCACGATCAGGATGATCGCCACCGGGCCGCAGCCGGACTTCTTCGGAGGAGGTGCGGCCGGACGCTCGTAGACCGGCTCCCGGGCGGGCGGCGGCGTCCGGGTGCGGGTGTCGACCTCGAACGTGGCCGGAATGCGCGGTGGCAGCGGGGCCGGCGGCGCGCGGGCGGGCTCGGGCGGGGTCGGCGGCGCGGGATCCGGCGCTGCCGGTGCGATGACCAGGCCGATCTCGTCGGCAACGCTGCGCAGGGGCTGCCACTGCGGCAGACCGTCACGCCAGACCAGGGTGTCCAGCCCGATCCGGCTGGAGGTGTACAGCGCGATCAACTCTTCAGACGCCAGCGGCCCGCGCTGCTGGCGATTTCCTTCTGCATAGAACCACTGGCCCACGATCCGCTCCTGAATGCGCAAGGCATCCAGTGTACGGTCAGTGGAGGGGTTCCGGCTCGTCCACGAACATCTGGGTTTCCATCCAGGCGTAGGCCGCCTCGGAACCGGGCTGGTTGAACAGCACCATGAGCACCACCCATTTCAGGTCGTCCAGATCCAGTTCGTCCTGGTCCAGCGCCATGGCACGGTCCAGCACCAGCTCGCGCTGGTTGGCGTCAAGCACGCCATGCTGTTCCAGGAACAGCAGGAACCCGCGGGCTTCCACGTCCAGCTTGTCCAGCTCGGGGCCGTGATACACACGGATGGGGCCGTCCACCCGGGTCAGGGTGACCGCCGGGCGCTGTTCGGCAAGGGCATCGAGCCAGTCGAACGCCTTGTTGATCTCGGTGGGGCTGAAGCCGGCCTGGATCAGACCGTTCTGGAGGGAGTCGCGATCACGGACGATGTCCGCATCTTCGCTGAAGTAGTGTTCAAAAAGGTACAGCAGTACATCCAGAATGCTCTCTTTCATTGCCCCTCGGCCTGCGTCATCGACGCTGTGGAGGTGAAGAAACTAGGGTTTTCGACAGTGGCCGCCAGCGCTGGCAACCACCTTTCCATCCAGTTCCATGAGTTGCAGCATGGCCGACAGGCGGGCCGCCGTCAATCCGGTCCGCTCGATCAGTGAATCCATACCCGTAGGGTTTTCATCCAGTGCCTGCCACAAGCGATGGTAGTCCGGGCCCCGGTGCGTGATGCCTGCCGTACGGTCCGGACCTGCGTGTTCAGTGGGGGTGGTCAGGCGCGATTGCAATGCCTTGCCCAGACGAGCCGCCAGGGCTCCCAGTGGCGCGATCACCTCGCCGGGCTCCTCGACGAGCTGGACGCCCTCGCGGATGAGCCGGTGGCAGCCGCGCGCCCGGGGGTTGCGTACCGAGCCGGGGAGGGCGAAGACCTCCCGGCCGGCTTCGGCGGCCAGCCGCGCGGTGATCAGGGCACCGGAGCGCTGCGCGGCTTCGATGACCACCGTACCCAGCGCCAGCGCAGCCACGATGCGGTTGCGGGCCGGAAACTGGCCCGGGCGTGCAGCGGTGCCCGGCGGGTACTCGCTCACCACGGCCCCTTCCGCGGCAATGCGTGCCTGCAGCGCGGCATGCTGGGGGGGATAGACCCGGTCCAGCCCGGTGGCGACCACTGCGACGGTGCGCCCGCCCGGCACCGCCAGTGCGGCCTGGTGGGCGCGTGCATCGACCCCGGCGGCCAGCCCGCTGATCACCGCCAGCCCTTCGCGTGCAAAGGTGCTTGCGAACTCGCCGGCCAGCTCGGCCCCGCTGGGCGACGGGCTGCGGCTGCCGACCACGGCGACCCCCGGGTGCCACAGCAGGGCGGGGTTTCCGGCCACGAACAAGGCCAGCGGGGCACGCACAGCCTCGCGCAGCAGATCGGGGTAGTCCTCGTCCTGGACGGACAACAGATGCCGGCCCGGCTGCGCCAGCCAGTGCCGGCCCCGGGACAGCGCCTCCGGCTCGGGCCGCGCCAGCCGGGTGCGCTGGGCCGGGGTGCAGCCCGCCGCCCGCCACGCCGACGGTCCCGCATGCAGGGCGGCGTCGGCAGACCCATGGGCGGTGAGCAGGCCGAGCAGGGGTTCGGGTGCTCCGCCGGCCAGGACCAGGGTGAGCAGGGCATCAATGGGCGGCGGGAGGTCGCGTGACATCCGGACAGGCTAGCCCGCATACGACGACGGCACCCTCGGGTGCCGGCGGTTT
>JAEWLO010000115.1 GCA_023457475.1 Pseudomonadota bacterium
GCGGTGCGCAGCATCGAACGCTGAGCCGTGTTGCGCGCGTTGCGCACGACGGTCTGCTTGGCGCGCTTCTTGGCGGACTTGATATTGGCCACAGTGGTGGTTTCCTGAAAAAACGGTGTGTAATGGGAACAGCAAGCTGGAAAGTATGATGGCTCGAAAAATGTACGTCAAGTCAATTGTCAAGAGGAAACACGGGTGAGTTCACCAAGGATGTTGCGGGGGCTGCTGTCGTTCAGCAGCATGACCATGGTCTCGCGGGTGCTGGGGCTGGTGCGCGACCTGGTGGTCACCACCACGTTCGGCACCAATGCGGTGACCGACGCCTTCTGGGTGGCCTTCCGCGTGCCGAATTTCCTGCGCCGCCTGTTCGCCGAGGGATCGTTCGCGACGGCCTTCGTCCCGGTGTTCACGGAAGTGAAAGAAACGCGCTCGCATGCCGAGCTGCGCGAACTGATGTCCCGCGTGGCCGGCACCCTCAGCGGCGTGCTGCTGCTGGTGACCGCGCTGGCGCTGATCTTCGCGCCGCAGCTGGCCACGCTGTTCTCCAGCGGGGTGGACACCGATCCGGCCAAACACGGTCTGCTGGTGGACCTGTTCCGGCTCACCTTCCCGTTCCTGCTGTTCGTCTCGCTCACCGCGCTGGCGGGCGGGGCGCTGAACAGCTTCCAGCGCTTCGCCATGCCGGCGCTGACCCCGGTCATCCTCAACCTGTGCATGATCGCCGGTGCGCTGTGGCTGGCCCCGCGGCTGGGGGGGACCCCCGAAAAGCAGATCCTGGCACTGGGCTGGGCCGTGCTCGCCGCCGGCCTGCTGCAGCTGTTGTTCCAGCTGCCTTCACTGAAGGGCATCAACCTGCTCACCCTGCCGCGCTGGGGTTGGACCCATCCAGGGGTGCGCAAGGTGCTCACCCTGATGGTGCCGACCCTGTTCGGCTCCTCGGTGGCCCAGATCAACCTGCTGCTGGACACCGTGATCGCCGCCAAGCTGACGGATGGTTCGCAGTCCTGGCTGTCGCTGGCCGACCGCTTCCTTGAACTGCCCCTGGGCGTATTCGGTGTCGCGCTGGGCACGGTGATCCTGCCGGCCCTGGCCCGCCACCATGTCAGTACCGACAGGGCAGGGTTCTCCAGCGCCCTGGACTGGGGCCTGCGCACAACACTGTTGATCGCCATCCCGGCCATGCTGGGACTGATGCTGCTGGCCGAACCGCTGATCACCACGATCTTCCAGCATGGCCAGTTCACCGCGTTCGACACCCGGATGACCGCGTTGTCGGTGTACGGGTTGAGCTTCGCGCTGCCGGCCTTCGCGCTGCTGAAGGTGGTCCTGCCGGCGTTCTATGCCCGCCAGGACACCCGCACCCCGGTGCGCGCCGGCCTGGTGGCGCTGGTCGCCAACATGGTCTTCAATTTCCTGCTGCTGGCCGTGCTTTACCACGTAATGGTGCCCGAAGCGCTCAAGGCGCAGGGTGTCTGGGTCGCGCTGGGCAAGCAGCCCGGCCTGCACCTGGCGCTGGGCATCGCCAGTGCGCTGTCCAGTTACCTGAACCTTGGGTTGCTCTGGTACTGGCTGGGCAAGACCGGGGTCTACCAGCCCAAGCCGGGTTGGGTCGGCTATGCGGCCCGGCTGGCGCTGGCCTGCGTGGCCATGGTGGCGGTGCTGATCGCCCTGCAGCAATGGCTTCCGGCCTTCGGCACCCTCGACGCGCTGCATCGCATCGGTAATCTGGCCGTGCTGGTCGGTGGGGGTGGGCTGACCTACCTGCTGGCGCTGGTGGCCATGGGCTTCCGCCCGCGCCACCTGCGCGAGCATTGAACGGTGGGCACCCCGGCTATACTTGATGGCTATCCCTCGCGACACGCAGGCCTTGGTGGGCCGGATTCCCAGTAGATGAGCAGGCTGTTCAGAAGCATCGAAGGCGGGCCTTTGTTCCCGCACGGAAGCGTGGTCTGCATCGGCGCGTTCGACGGCCTGCACCTGGGCCATCGTGCGCTGGTGCGCCATGCGGTCGCGCGTGCCCGTGCGCTGGGCGTGCCGGCCGTGGCCGTCGCGTTCGAGCCGTTGCCGCGCGAGTACTTCGCCCAGGGCGAGCCGCCGCCGCGCCTGACCCTGGCGCGCGACAAGGTATCCCTGCTCGGCGAACTCGGCGTCGATGCGATCGGTCTGCTGCGTTTCGACGCGCGCATGGCGGCGATGCCGGCCGAGGCCTTCGTCGAGCAGCTGCTGGTACAGCGCCTGGGGGCGCGCGAGGTCTGGATCGGTCCGGAGTTCTGCTTCGGCAACCGCCGCCGCGGCGACCTGGCCCTGCTGCAGGCCATGGGTACCACGCATGGCTTCACCGCGGGTGCGATCGAGCCGGTCGACCTGCACGGTGAGCGCATCTCGGCCACCCGCATCCGCCAGCTGCTGCGCGAGGGCAACTTCACCCACGCCGGTGACCTGCTCGGGCGTCCCTACGCCATCGGTGGCAGGGTAGTGCGCGGCCGTCAGCTCGGCCGCACGCTCGGCTTCCCGACCGCCAACCTGCGTTTTCCCAAGACCCCGGCGCTGGCAGGCATCTACGCCACCTGGGTACATGGGGTGTTCGACCAGCCCTGGCCCTCGGTGTCCAGTTTCGGCACCCGGCCGACGGTGGACGGGGTGGAGCCGTTGCTGGAAGCGCACCTGTTCGACTTCCAGGGCGACCTGTACGGTCGTCACATCCAGGTTGAATTCGTCGCCAAACTGCGCGATGAAGAGAAGTTCCAAGATCTGGCGGCATTGACCGACCAGATGCACCGTGACGCCGAACAAGCGCGTCACATCCTTTCCGAACACAGATTGCGAGCCACTGCGTGAGCCAGGACTACAAAGCCACCCTTCATCTGCCGGCCACCGAATTCCCGATGCGCGGCGACCTGCCCAAGCGCGAGCCGGGCATTCTGTCGCGCTGGGAGGACGAGGGCCTGTACGCCCGCCTGCGCGAGAACGCCAAGGGGCGTCCGCTGTTCGTGCTGCACGACGGCCCGCCGTACGCCAATGGCCAGATCCACCTGGGTCACGCGGTCAACAAGATCCTGAAGGACATCATCATCAAGTCGCGCTACCTGGCCGGCTTCGATGCGCCCTACGTGCCGGGCTGGGACTGCCACGGCCTGCCGATCGAGATCCAGATCGAGAAGAAGTGGGGCAAGGTCGGGGTCAAGCTGGATGCCGCCGAATTCCGCCAGAAGTGCCGCGAGTACGCCGAAGAGCAGATCGACCTGCAGCGCCGCGACTTCAAGCGTCTGGGCGTCACCGGCGACTGGGACAACCCGTACAAGACCCTGAGCTTCGATTTCGAGGCCAACGAGATCCGCGCGCTGTCCAAGGTCGTCGCCAACGGTCACCTGCTGCGCGGTGCGAAGCCGGTGTACTGGTGCTTCGACTGTGGCTCGGCGCTGGCCGAAGCGGAAATCGAGTACCAGGACAAGACCTCGCCGGCGATCGACGTGGCGTACGCCGCGCGCGATTCGCAGCAGATTGCCACTGCCTTCGGCGTCACGCTGCCGGCGGGCGTGGAAGTGGCCGTGCCGATCTGGACCACCACCCCGTGGACGCTGCCGGCCTCGCTGGCGGTGTCGCTGGGTGCGGAGATCGAATACGCCCTGGTCGAAGGCCCGGCCCACAACGGCCAGCCGCGCTGGCTGGTGCTGGCCTCGGCGCTGGTGCCGCGCGCGCTGGCCCGCTACGGGGTGGACAACGTGGTCGTGCACGGCCATGCCACCGGCGCGGCGCTGGAAAACATGCTGCTGGAGCACCCGTTCTATGCCGAGCGCGACATCCCGCTGCTCAACGGCGACCATGTGTCCGACGCCGACGGTACCGGTGCGGTGCACACCGCCCCCGGCCACGGCCAGGAGGACTATGCGGTCTGCCTGAAGTACGGCCTGGTGGAGAAGTACAACGCCGGCCAGATCAATCCTGTCGATGGCGCGGGTGTGTACCTGCCATCCACCCCGCCGGCCGGTGAGCTGGTGCTGGCCGGCCTGCACATCTGGAAGGCGCAGCAGCCGATCATCGACCTGCTGGCCGCCAGCGGCGCGCTGCTCAAGGCCGTCGACATCGTGCACAGCTACCCGCACTGCTGGCGCCACAAGAAAACCCCGCTGGTGTTCCGCGCCACCCCGCAGTGGTTCATCTCGATGGACCAGGCCAACCTGCGCCGCGACGCGCTGGCCGCGATCGACACCGTGGGTTGGTTCCCGAGCTGGGGCAAGGCCCGCATCGCCAGCATGGTGGAAGGCCGCCCGGACTGGACCATCTCGCGCCAGCGTACCTGGGGCGTCCCGATCGCGCTGTTCATCCACCGCGAAACCGGTGAACCGCATCCGCGCACCGTGGAACTGATGAACCAGGTGGCCGACCGCGTGCAGGCCGAGGGCATCGACGTGTGGTACTCGCTGGACAGCGCCGAGCTGCTCGGCGACGAAGCCGCGCAGTACGAAAAGGTCACCGACATCCTCGATGTGTGGTTCGACTCCGGCGTCACCCATGAAGGCGTGCTGCTGGCGCGAGGCTTCGGCAAACCGGCCGACCTCTACCTGGAAGGTTCGGACCAGCACCGCGGCTGGTTCCAGTCCTCGCTGCTCACCGGTGTGGCCATCGACAAGCAGGCTCCATACAAGCAGTGCCTCACCCACGGCTTCACCGTGGACGAGCACGGCCGCAAGATGTCCAAGTCGCTCGGCAACGGCATCGAGCCGCAGGACATCATGAAGACCCTGGGGGCGGACATCCTGCGCCTGTGGATCGCCTCGGCCGATTACAGCAACGAAATGTCGCTGTCGCAGGAAATCCTCAAGCGCAACGCCGACGCCTACCGTCGCCTGCGCAACACCGCCCGCTTCCTGCTCGGCAACCTGGACGGCTTCGACCCGGCGCAGCATCTCGTGGCCCCGGCGCAGATGGTCGCGCTGGACCGCTGGATCGTGCACCGTGCGTTCGAACTGCAGGAAAAGATCAAGGCGGCGTACACCGGCTACAACATGGCCGAGATCGTGCAGCTGCTGCTGAACTTCTGCAGCGTGGACCTCGGCTCGCTGTATCTGGACGTGACCAAGGACCGGCTGTACACCATGCCGACCGATTCACGGGGCCGCCGTTCGGCGCAGACCGCGATGTACCACATCGCCGAAGCGTTCACCCGCTGGGTCGCGCCGATCCTGACCTTCACCGCCGACGAACTGTGGGGCTACCTGCCGGGCGAGCGCGTGGACAACGTGCTGTTCACCACCTGGTACGACGGACTGGTGCCGCTGCCGGAAGACGCGCCGTTGAACGCCGCCGATTTCGACCAGCTGCTGGCCGTGCGTGAGCAGGTGGCCAAGGTGCTCGAGCCGATGCGTGCCAATGGTGCGATCGGCGCGGCGCTGGAAGCGGAAATCACCGTGGCAGCAAACGAAGAAACCGCCGCGCGCTGGCAGCCGCTGGCCGAGGAGCTGCGCTTCCTGTTCATCAGTGGCGACGTGAACGTGCGCCCGGCGACCACCGACGAAGTGTTCGTCAGCGCCCAGCCGACTGAAAAGCAGAAGTGCGTGCGCTGCTGGCACTACCGGGCCGACATCGGCTCGGTCGCCGCCCATCCGGAACTGTGCGGTCGTTGCGCAAGCAACATCGACGGTGCCGGCGAAGACCGCAGGTGGTTCTGATGAGCGCCGCACGCGTGCGTCCGAATGCGCTGGTCTGGCTGCTGCTGTCGGTGGTCATCATCGGCCTGGACCAGTGGAGCAAGGCCTGGGTCCTCTCCAGCCTGCCGGAGTACCAGCCGGTGGTGGTCATCGAGGGCTTCTGGAACTGGTTCCGCACCTACAACACCGGCGCGGCGTTCAGTTTCCTGAGCGATGCCGGCGGCTGGCAGCTGTGGTTCTTCACCGCGCTGGCCATCGCCATCAGCGGGCTCATGGCCTTCTGGCTCTCGCGGACCCCGCGCGGCCATTGGCGCAGCGCGGTGCCCTATGCCCTGGTGATCGGCGGGGCCATCGGCAACGTCATCGACCGCCAGGTGCATGGTCACGTGGTGGACTTCATCCAGTGGTACATCGGGGACCATTACTGGCCCTCGTTCAACATCGCCGACGCGGCCATCGTGGTGGGTGCCATCGGCATCGCCGTGTTCGGCCTGTTCGACGGCAAGGCCGCCAAAAAGGCGGATAATGCCAACCCGTAACGTCAAGCCGGCCGCTGCCGGGAGAATTGTCTGATGGATGTGCTGCTCGCCAACCCGCGTGGATTCTGTGCCGGCGTCGATCGTGCGATCGAGATCGTCAAGCGCGCGATCGAAACGCTGGGCGCGCCCATCTATGTGCGCCATGAAGTGGTGCACAACCGCTTCGTGGTGGACGACCTCAAGCAGCGCGGCGCGATCTTCGTCGAAGAGCTCGACGAAGTGCCCGACAACAACACGGTGATCTTCAGCGCCCACGGCGTTTCCCAGGCGGTACGCCAGGAAGCCGAGCGCCGCGGCCTGAAGGTCTTCGATGCCACCTGTCCGCTGGTGACCAAGGTGCACTTCGAGGTGGCTCGCCACTGCCGCGCCGGCCGCGATGTGGTGCTGATCGGCCATGCCGGGCACCCGGAAGTGGAGGGCACCATGGGGCAGTGGAAGCAGGAAGCCGGCAGCGGCACCATCTATCTGGTGGAAGACGTGGAGCAGGTTGCCACGCTGGAACTCAACCAGCCGGAGAACTTTGCCTACACCACCCAGACCACGCTTTCGGTGGACGACACACGCGGCATCATCGACGCGCTGCGCGCGCGCTTTCCGGCCATGCAGGGCCCGAAGAACGACGATATCTGCTACGCCACCCAGAACCGGCAGGACGCCGTCCGCGACCTGGCCCAGCGCTGTGACCTGGTGCTGGTGGTGGGCTCGCCGAACAGCTCCAACTCCAACCGTCTCAGCGAGCTGGCGCGCCGTGAGGGCGTGGAAAGCTACCTCATCGACGGTGCGCACGAGATCGACCCGGCGTGGGTGGTGGGCAAGCAGCACATCGGCCTGACCGCCGGTGCCTCCGCACCGCAGGTGCTGGTGGACGGCGTGCTGGCCCGGCTCAAGGAGCTGGGGGCGAACAGCGTAGGCGAGCTGGAAGGTGAGCCCGAATCGATGGTGTTCGCGTTGCCGAAGGAATTGAGGCTGCGGTTGATCAGTTGAGGTCGCGCTGACCGGTGCAATGCGTTACCGGGCGCGGACGTGTTCACGGCGGTGGTGCTCCTTCGCTCCTGCTAACGCACCACTCGTGCATCCATGCACATCGTCGTCTTGCGACCGACCCTACCGACCCAGATCACCGGTGCCTCGGATTCGGGGTATCTCGGACCTGGTAGGGTCGCATCCCTATCGACCACCGATGGCAACACTCCGCGCGACGAAGGCATGACCTTTGGCCATGGGGCTGCACCCCCCACAGGTCTAGCATCGAACGATTCGTTCCCGCTGGATCCCGCCTGATGAAACTACGCGCCGCCGTCCTGTCCGCCTTGCTCCTGGCCACCACCGGCGCGTACGCACAGACCGCCCCCCCGCAGGATGTCGCCTTCCCCGGCCTGCTCCGCATCGACGTCGACGCCCGCGATATCGGCCGCCGCATCTTCAAGGTGAAAGCCACGGTCCCGGCGAAGCCTGGCCCGCTCACCCTGCTGTACCCGCAATGGCTGCCCGGCGCGCATTCCCCCAGCGGCCCGATCGACAAGCTCGCGGGCCTGGTGGTCACCGCCAACGGAAAGCCCCTGGCCTGGACCCGCGACCCTTACAACGTCTACGCCTTCACCGTGAACGTGCCGGAAGGCGCGAACGAGGTCGTCGCCGCGTTCAAGTTCCTCTCCTCGCAGGGCGGCACGCAGGGCCGGGTGGTGATGACTCCGGAGATGCTCAACCTGCAATGGAACGCCAATTCGCTGTATCCGGCCGGCGTGAACACCCGCAACATCCAGGCCCAGGCCAGCGTGACCCTGCCGCCGGGCTGGGCCTACGCGACTGCACTGGACACCGCACGCCGCGACGGCGACACCGTGGTGTTCAAGCCGATCAGCTACGACCATCTGGTGGACTCGCCGCTGTTCGCCGGCCGTCATTACCAGCAGTTCGACCTCGACCCCGGTGCCAAAGTGCCGGTGCGCCTGAACGTGTTCGCCGACGATGCGAAGTCGCTGGTGGCCAAGCCCGCGCAGATCGAAGCGCACCGCAAGCTGGTGCAGCAGATCTACAAACTCTACGGCGCGCGCCATTTCGACCACTATGAGTTCCTGCTGGCACTGACCGGCAAGCTGGGCGGCATCGGCCTGGAGCACCAGCGCTCCAGCGAAAACAGCGGCGACACCGGCTACTTCACCGACTGGGACAGCACCTGGCTGGGCCGCGATCTCCTGCCGCACGAGTTCAACCACTCCTGGAACGGCAAATACCGCCGGGGTGCAGATCTGACCACCGCCAACTTCAACGTGCCCATGGGCGACAGCCTGCTCTGGCTGTATGAAGGCCAGACCCAGTTCTGGGGCCACGTGCTGGCCGCGCGTTCCGGGCTGTGGAGCAACGACCAGACCCGCGAGATGCTGGCGAATGTGGCAGCCGTCTACGACCGCGGCCGTCCCGGCCTGGCCTGGCGCACCCTGCAGGACACCACCAACGACCCCACCATCGCCCAGCGCCGCGCGCTCGCCTTCCGCAACTACCAGATGAGCGAGGACTACTACTCCGGCGGGCAGATGGTGTGGCTGGAGGTGGAAGGCAAACTGCGCAGCCTCACCGGCAACAAGCGCAGCCTGGATGATTTCGCCAAGGCCTTCTTCGGCATGAACGACGGTGACTGGAACGTCAACCCGTACACCTTCGAAGACGTCGTCAGCACGTTGAACGGCATCGCTCCTTACGACTGGGCCACCTTCCTGCGCGAACGCCTCGACGGCCATGGTCCGCTCACCGGCGGGCTGGAAGCGGCCGGCTGGAAGCTGGTCTATACCGATACGCCGACCGACGCGTTCAAGGCACTGCAGACGCGTGCGAAAGCCATCAACCTCAGCTACTCGCTTGGCCTGACCGTGACCGACAGCGGCGTCATCGCCGACGTGCTGTGGGACAGCCCGGCGTTCAACGCCGGCCTGGCCCCGGGCATGACCGTGCAGGCGGTCAACGGCCGCGTGTACAAGAGCGACGACCTCAAGGACGCGGTCGCCAACGCGAAGAGCGACAAGGCCCCGATCACTCTGCTGGTGCGCAGCTTCGACCGCATCGACAGCGTCGCCATCGACTACCACGGCGGCCTGCAGTATCCGCAGCTGCAGCGTATTCCGGGCAAGCCCGACCGCCTCGCCGAGCTGTGGAAGGCGCGATGAACCTGCGCCGCGACGCGCCCATTCTGCTGGCGGCCGTGGCTGCCATCGTGGGCGTGTCGCTGGACGGCGATGGTCGCTGGCTGCACTGGATCGCCAAACCGCTGACCACGCTGTTGATCGCCGCGCTCGCATGGCACGCCGATGGCGACGCTGGCTACCGCCGCGCCATCCTTGCCGGGATGGGGTTCTCCTGCATCGGCGACATCGCGTTGATGTTGCCGTTCGACGCGTTCGTGCCCGGTCTCGTCGCGTTCCTGCTGGCGCATCTCTGTTACATCGTCGCGTTTCGCGCCGGCTTCCGGGCGGGCAGGGCATTGGGGCTCGCCGCCGCATTGCTCGTGGTATTCGCGGGTACCAACCTGGTCGGCCTGTGGCCGCTGCTGCCGGGCGATCTGCGTATCCCGGTCGTCGCCTATGTGGCGGTACTGGCGCTGATGGCCACCCTGGCACTGGCCCGCGCGTGGACCCCGGGTGCGCGCCTCGATCCCGCCCAGCGTGGCCCGCGTTTTGCCGCCGTCGGTGCGGTGCTGTTCGTCATCAGCGATTGCACGCTTGCCTGGGACCGCTTCGGCGGCGGCCTGCCCGCCGCCAGCCTGATCGTGCTGGCGACCTATTACCTCGCGCAGTACTGCATCGCGCGATCCGTACAAAACCGGACGCCATGACCCGCTCTGACATCGCGCGACCACCCGCCAAATGCCATGACCCGCTCTGACATCGCGCGACCACCCGCCAAATGCCATGACCCGCTCTGACATCGCGCGACCATTCGCCAAATACCATGACCCGGTAGGGTCGGTCGTCAGACGACTGCCGTGAAACGCTCCACACCCGGTAACGCATGACCCCAAACCGAAACCGGCTCTACGCGAACGAATATCTCGTCCACAACGTCACTCCACATCCCCCGCCCCCTCACATCGCTTCCCCTCCGCACACAACCGATCCAACAACGCCAACGCCACCCCGTTGCTCCACCCGAACCCGTCCTGCAACGGGTACTCACCCCCGCCGCCGCCGCCGGCCGACCCATCCACCACATACTTCTCCACCAGCTTCCCTTCGCGGTCATACACCGCCTGCACCGTCCGCAGGAAACGCACGCCAATCTGCCGCGCCAACGCATCCTGCTGGTACTGCTGCAATCCCTCCACCGCCACCCACTGCAACGGAGCCCAGCCGTTCGGCGCATCCCATTGCTGCCCGGTGTTCTCGGTAGTGGTCAACAGTCCACCTTCGCGCACCAGTTGCGCCTGGACCCCGTCCGCCGTGCGGCGTGCCTGCGCCGGGCTGGCCACCTCCAGCCACAACGGGAACAGCGCGGCCGCCGTCAGGGCCGGGCGTGACTTGCCGTGTTCCAGATCCCGATCCGCATACCAGCCCTGCCGTTCATCCCACAGCAGCGTGTTGATCGCGCGCTGTCGCGCATCCGCCAGCCGCTCGAACGCCCGTGCGTCGCGTCGCTCACCCGCCACCTTGCTGGCCTTCGCAATCGTCTTCTCCAGATGGAACAGCAGGCTGTTCAGATCCACCGGCACGATCTCCGTGGTGTGGATGCTGCTCAACTCGCCCGGCTGCAGCAGCCAGCGTGAACTGAAATCCCAGCCCGATTCCGCACCGGCGCGCAGGTCGCGGTACACCTGGGACGGTGCACGTTGCGGAGCCTTGGCCGCCGTGGCCAGATCGTCCGTCCACGACTCGGTGCGCGGCACCGCACGCGCATCCCAGTAGCGATTGAGCAGGCTGCCATCGTTCATGCGCACCACACGCTCACGGGCCGCGCCAGGCGCAAGCCCCTCCGCACCGCGCATCCAGAACGCATGCTCCGCGCGCAGCTGCGGCAGGTAACGGCGATACGCCTCGTCACCCTCATGCGTCGCCAGTAGATCCACCATCAGGCTGAAGAACGGGGGCTGCGAACGGCTCAGGTAGTAGGTGCGGTTGCCATTGGGAATATGCCCGTACTGGTCCAGCTGCCAGGCGAAGTTGTCCACCATGTCGCGCACCTGCGGCCAGCGACTCGAGGCGGCCAGCCCAAGCAGGGTGAAGTAGCTGTCCCAGTAGTACACCTCCCGGAAGCGGCCGCCGGGCACCACGTAGGGTCTCGGCAAGGGCAGCAGCGAGCCGTTCGGGTCCACCTGGGCGGTTTCCCGGGTGAGATGCGGCCACAGGCCCTCGATGTGGGTGCGCAGGGATTCCCCGGGCGGTGGCTCGTAGCCGGTGGCCTCGGTCGGGACGGTGAACTGGCTGTCGGCGAATGCCTTCAGGTCGAACCCGGGTTGAGTGCGGGCACGCTGCCAGTCCGCGATCACAGCCGCCGGATCGCGGCGGGGCACGGCATCCGCAAAGGTCTTCTGGTCCTTGAACACGTGTGCGCCCTGAACCTGCTGGAACAGCGGAGCCCATTGCTGGTCAGGCGTTAGCGGTGGCTGGGCGCGGGACTGGGCGGCACTGACGCCGGAATACAGCAGGGAAGCCAGGAGCAGGCCGGCCAGGCGGGCGCGTGGGTACATGGGCGGTTTCCGCAGGAGGACGGATCCACCATAGGGCCTGAGACGTCAACGTGGGGTGGGGTGCTCCTCCCTCAGATTGACCGGCCCGGCCGCTCCGCTTAGAATTGCCTGCTCAGCCGGAATAGCTCAGTTGGTAGAGCGGCGCATTCGTAATGCGTAGGTCGCAGGTTCGACTCCTGTTTCCGGCACCAGCTTCAGCGAACAACCCCGACCTTGGTCGGGGTTTTTTGTGCGCGACGCCAGCAGGATCGAGTCCGATGCGGACGAGTACCGATGTGGGAGTGACCTGATACCCTGACCTCGGGCAGCCGCACCCTGCGGCCGGGGAATCAGGACGATGACAGCACCGATCTGGCTTTTCCGGCTGGTCCTTACCGCCGCGTTGCCGCTGGTCGCACTTCCCCCGTCCGTACTCCAGGCGGCAGAACCCCCAGCCGAAGAGCGCCCGGCTGTCGAAGAGGCCGAATCCTCCCGGGCCGTTCGCTACACCCGTGCGCTGGAAGCCGAGCCCCTGGCTGACGATGCAACGGCGATGCGTCAGTGGCTGCTGCGGTGGATCATGGAAACGCCAGACTATACGGTCACCGTGTGCAACATGCTGGACCTGCCGGACGAAGACCCGCCGGCACTGGCCAGCGAGCTCATGCTGCAGATGATGGCCGGCAATGTGGCGTACCAGATCGAGCATGGCACCGAGGGCGATGAGGCATCGCGCCAATTGGCAGGCGTGGAAAGCGTGCTGCGCATGTATGGCCAATATCTGGTCAGGGATGCGAACTGGGGGGTGCCGGCGCTGGCACCGCTGATCGAGCATGACCGCGACGGCACGTTGCCCGGATATGTGGAGCGCAGGGTGGCTGACGTCTGCGACGCGGTCAACGGAAAGAGAATGGCCTTGGAGGAGGACGCACCTGCGACACCGTTCCTGGGCAGCTTCCTTCGTGAGTCGCATATCGTCTATCCCCTCGCCGTGCCTGACGGCTGGAAAATGCTGGGCGAGCAGCGCTATGAGACGCCGGAGCAGGGGGCCTCGGTCCGCTTCCACCGCGAGGGCGACAAACGCGGTTGGATGGACGTGTTCTTTTACCCTGTGGGCGTGGTCACCAGCGATCAACGGACGAAGATGGCCGAGACCGAACGCAGCAACCTGGTGGCGGCCTGGGACGACGCGCTCACCGGGGACCCGATCACCCGGCTGACCCCGTTCAACGTGCCGACCGGGCGGCCTGCACCCCACTTCATCGTCACCGCCTACGCAACGGATTTCAGTTACCTCAGCCGTGACACCCGGAAGTCCTACAACTCGGCCATGGTCTTCATGGTGGACCGGCTCTACGCCGTCAAGCTGCGCTACAGCGCCGAAGCCGATGCGCTCAGCAGGGCGCAGGTTGCGAAAGAGGCACAGCATTTCGCGCGCCAACTTCTACCGCAGGTGGAGATCAGCAGTACCGGGGACTGTGGTGCTTCGGGGGTGGCGGACAACGCGCCCGCGGATGGGTGCATGGGCGAGGATCCCATCCAGCCAGCGGTGGACGAAGGCCGGCGCGAGCTCCGCTTCGAGTATCCGGCAAAGCGCTGACAGGACGTTACGGTGGGCCTGCTATCCTCGGGTGCAGGTTGAAACCGAAAGCAAAGGAATCAAGGACGATGTCCATCACGCCCCCGCTGTGCCGTACCGCTCTCGCCGTCGTCCTGTCGCTCTGTCTGACGCCGGCATTTTCAGTGCTCGCCGATGAGCCCTCGGAAGACGCCGAAGAATCCACCCACGCCAAGGTCCTGCGCTACACCCGCGCGCTGGAAACCTCGCCGGACGCCGCCGATGCCCCTGAAGTGCGAAAGGCGCTAATTGATTGGGCAATGAACAACGGCGAATTCGAGGTCAATCTGTGTGATGTGATGGACCTGCCCGAACTCGGGCACAAGGACCGTAGCCCGATCACCACCGAGCTGACGCAGCAGACGCTGTTCGGCAACATTGCCTTCCAGATCGAGCACGGCACGGAAACGCCCGAGCTGGCCCGGCAGGTGGCCGCTGCGGAAAGCGCGATCAAGGCTTACACGGTGCTGCTGGCGAAAGATCCCAGCCTGCGCATCGCGCAGATGGACACCCTGATTGCCCAGAAGAAGGCCGGCCGATTGGACAAGCACCTGGCCCCTGTGGTGACGGAGTGTCTGGCCGCACGCCGCACCCGCATGAATCCGTCGCCGGACGAGGTGCCGTTCCTGGGCGGTTTCCTGCGCGAAACCTCGGTCATCTATCCCGAGCGCATCGGCACCTGGGTGATGGTCGGCGAACATCGTTTCGACACCGCGCCGTACGGCGCGTCGCTGCGCTACGAGCGTCCCGACGACAGCACCGGCTTCATCGATCTGTATATCTATCCGGTGGGCGTGAACTCTGCAGAAGCCGTGGCAGAGCAGGCCGTGATAGAACGCGATGCGCTGCAGAAGGGCTGGGCATCGCAGCTGGTCGATCCACCGATGTCGCCGCTGTCGACGTTCACCCTGCCGGTCAAGCCGGACGCCAAGCCATCTCCTTACCACCAGCCCCGTCCCAAGGCCGTTACCGCGTACCAGGTGGACTTCGGGTTCCAGCGCGAAGGCACGCCGTACAGTGGAGCCTTCGTCTACATAGTCGATCGTATGCACGGCATCGAGATCCGCTACAACTCCGAGGCGGCCTCGCTGGACCGCGCGCAGTTGCGCAGGGAAGCGGAAAAGTTCGCGCGCGAAGTCTTCCCGCAACTGGGCATCGTCAGCAACGGCAGCTGCGGCCTGCCCGGGACGGGGGGAGACGGCAAGCTGCCCGATGGCTGCGACGGCATCGAGCCGGTCACCCCCGCCGTGGGCGAGGGGAAACGCGAGCTGCGCTTCGAGTACGCGCCGCCGTCACCGTGAGGTGGCGGCCTTTGCTGTTTCCGGGAAAATTTCCACGTCCACGCGCTCGATGGTGCCGGTGAAGCGGAACGGCAGCGTGTAGTTCCAGTCCACCGCCGAACCGGTATCCATCCCGATATCCAGGCCCTCGCCGATGGAGAACTGGATCGGAATGGTGCGCTCCAGGCGGCCACCGGCCACCTTCGTGCCATTCACCGAAAGGGTCAGGGTGCCGCCCTTGCCCATGCCGCCGCCGTCGTAGTCGAACTCGGCTTCGACCGTGGCCTTGCCGGGCGGCAACGCTTTCTCCGCCCGGAACACCGGGCGCTCCTGGCCGAGGAAGTTGTAGACGTAGGTCAGCTTTCCGTCCTGCAGATACAGGCCGTATCCGCCCTCGGAGCCGCCTTCCGTGATGATCATGCCTTCTGCCTTCCCGGTCGGAATCTCCAGCTGAGCGGTGATCTTCCAGGACTTGTTGAGCAGGGGCAGGCAGGCCGCACCAGGCAGGGCGATCATGCCCGGGTAGTAGGTGGCCCGGGTGCGCTTGCCGACCAGGCTGGGTCGCCCCATCGCTTCGGCATTCATGCGGATCACCGCACGCCAGTCCAGTGGCAGCACGCTGTACTTGGCCGCTTCCACCCACCACAGGTCCTGCAGCTCGCGCAGCCTGTCCGGGTATTCCGCTGCCAGGTCGTGCGCCTGCGAGAAGTCATCGTCCAGCTTGTACAGCTCCCATACCTGCTGGTCGGGCGACCAGTCTTCGCTGCGGTTGGGAATCCACGGCGCGAAGCTGGGTGCCGAGGCCATCCAGCCGTCGTGGTACAGCCCGCGATTGCAGCCCAGTTCGAAGTACTGCGTGCGCCGTTTGCTGGGGGCATCGGCCTGTTGGAAACTGAAGGCGAAACTGATGCCTTCGATATCCTTCTGCGACACCCCGTTCAGCACGCGCGGTGCGGTGATGCCGCACACCTCGTACAGCGTCGGCACGATATCGATCACATGCAGGAACTGCTCACGCAGCGCGCCGGCCTCCTTGATCCGCTCCGGCCAGCTGATGATGAGCGGGTTGCGGGTGCCGCCGAAATGGCTGGCCACCTGCTTGGTCCACTGGAAGGGCGTGTTCATCGCGTGAGCCCACGATGACGGGAAGTGGTTGAAGTGCTTCGGCCCGCCCAGCTCCTCGATGACCTTGAAGTTGTCCTGCCATTTCTCGGCGTAGCCGTTGAAGAACAGGTTCTCGTTGAGCGAGCCTTCCAGGCCGCCTTCCGCGCTGGAGCCGTTGTCGCCGGCGATGTACAGGATGATCGTGTTGTCCGCATCCGGCAGCGCTTTCACCGCATCGATCACACGGCCCATCGCCGCGTCCACCTGCGCACCATACGCGGCGAACACCTCCATCATGCGTGCGTATACGCGTTTCTGGTCGGGTTCCAGGCCCTCCCAGGCGGGCAGTCCCGGCGAGCGCTCGGTGAGGTCGGTGTCGGCGGGCACCACGCCCAGTGTCTTCTGACGCTCCAGCGTCTGTTCGCGGTAGGCGTCCCAGCCCATGTCGAACTTGCCCTTGAACCGCTCGATCCAGGATTGTGGGGCCTGGTGCGGTGCATGCGTAGCGGGCTGCCGTTCGGTACCAACAACTCGCGCAGCGAGGGTTCGGGACAGAGCGACACCATCACCGGCACGCAGGTGTCTGCGGGTGGTGGCGTGCGCATGGCGACCACCGAGGGCGACATCACGCTTACGGCCGCCAACATTGCGGCCGAGAAGGATGTGAACATCCGGGCTGCCGGTGACCTGACCATCCGCAGCGGGCAGGACACGGTTGGTAACGCCAACACCTCCGACAGCAAGGCCATCGGCACGGTCCAGATCTCGGACACCGAAAAGTTCGCCGGCTGGCACCGCCAGCAGCATGACGACGACAGCGGGATGGTTTCGCAGGTGGCCAGCAACGTGGGCAGCCTGGGCGGCAACGTGAACCTCGGTGCGGGAGGGAAGTACAGCCAGATCGCCAGCAACGTGGTGGCCGCGCAGGACGTGAACATCACGGCGGCCGAGATCGAGCTGCTCACCGCCGACGAGACGGGGCACAACTCGCAGAGCGACAAGGACCTGAAGATCGGCGTGTTTGCGCGGATCAAGTCGCCGTTCATTGATCTGATCAACAACGTGGATGCCGCGCGGCAGTCGGATGTGCGGCTGCGGGTGATGCTGAGTATGCCTGTCGGGGCGAACGCCTGCTTACCACGTGGTGGAATTTCAGTTCAATGGCGGTGTCGATTAGGGTTCATGCGTCACCGGATGTTGGTTGTTTTCGAGCCGTCGTCTGTCGACCGACGCTACCAGAACCTGCAGGCTCAACGTGCCGCCGGTCACGGTTTGACATCTTTTACTGAGGAATCGCCACTGCCATCTGGGTTACTGTTGAGGTGCTCCCCCAGAGGCCACCCCATGAAGACTGCAGTTTTCAGCGCTCGCCCCTACGACCGCCACTTTCTGGAAGCCGCCAGCCCGCGCAATGAAGGAGAGCCCCCCTTCGAATTCGTCTACTTCGATGTAGGGCTTGAGTTGAGCACCACCACTCTGGCCCAAGGCAGCGACGCCGTCTGCGTCTTCGTCAACGACCGTCTCGACGCCCCCGTGCTGGAGGCGCTGCACAGGCAGGGCGTCCGCGCCATCCTCATGCGCTGCGCAGGCTTCAACAACGTCGATCTGGTGGCGGCCGAGCGCTTGGGCTTCTTCGTCGCCCGGGTACCGGCCTATTCCCCCGAAGCAGTGGCAGAGCACGCAATGGCCCTGATCATGACGCTGAATCGGCAGACCCACCGCGCCTACAACCGGGTCCGCGAGGGCAACTTCATGCTCGACGGTCTGCTGGGTAAAACCCTGCACGGCCGCACCGCCGGCATCGTCGGTACGGGCAAGATCGGGCTGGCCACGGCGCGCATTCTCAAAGGGATGGGCTGCCATGTTCTGGGGTATGACCCATACCCCAGTTCGGCGTTCGATGGCATTGGCGAAATGGTGCCGCTGGCCGAACTGCTGTCCCGCTCGGATATCGTATCGCTGCATTGCCCTCTCACCCCGCAGACCCACCACCTCATCAACGAAGCCTCGCTGGCGCTGATGAAGCCCGGGGCCATGCTGGTGAACACCTCGTGCGGCGGGCTGGTCAACACCGATGCGGTGATCCGCGCCCTGAAGTCGCGTCATCTCGGCCACCTGGCCATCGACGTCTATGAGCAGGAAAGCGCGCTGTTCTTCCAGGATCTCTCCGGCGAGATCATCGACGACGATGTCTTCCAGCGCCTGATGACCTTCCCCAACGTGCTGGTCACCGGCCACCAGGGCTTTTTCACCGCCGAGGCGCTGCAGGAGATCTCGGCCATCACGTTGGGCAACCTGGCCGACTTCGCCGCCGGCCGCGAATGCCCGAACCGGGTAAAGGCCGCCTGATCCACATCGCCGCTTTCGAGGACGCCTGCTCATGTGGCAACAGACCTACGATCCGCTCGGCAACGCAAATCTCTCCGCCCTGATGGGCGCACTGCCGGTGCTGGTGTTTCTGCTGGCGCTCACCGTACTCCGGCTCAAAGGTCTGACCGCCGCGCTGCTGGCAGTGGCCGTATCCATCGCGGTCTCATGGTGGGGCTTCGGCATGCCGGCAGGCGCCATCGGCGGGGCCGCCCTGCTGGGCATCGCCAACGGCATCTTCCCCATCAGCTTCATCGTGCTGATGGCGGTGTGGCTCTACAAGCTGGCCATCCGCAGCGGAAAGTTCGAGGTGATCCGCGGCAGCATCGCCACCATCTCCGATGACCAGCGCATCCAGGTGCTGCTCATTGCCTACTGCTTCGGTGGCTTCCTGGAAGGCGCGGCCGGCTTCGGTGTGCCCATCGCGATCTGCGCCGCCTTGCTGGTGGAACTGGGCTTCCGCCCGCTCAAGGCGGCCATGCTGTGCCTCATCGCGAACGGAGCGGCAGGGGCCTATGGGGCGATCGGTATTCCCGTGCTGGTCGGAGCGGAGCAGGGCGGGGTGCCGCTTGCCGAGATGTCGTGGAAGCTGTTGCCGCTGGTGCAGATTCCCGCTGCGCTGCTGCCGGCCGTCCTGGTGATGCTGCTGGACGGCTGGCGCGGCGTGCGTGAGACCTGGCCGGTGCTGCTGGTGGTGGGCGGGGTGTTCAGCGGCGTGCAGACCGCCGTGCTGTTGTTGCTGGGGCCGGAGCTGGTGGACATCGTCGGTCCGCTGGCCGGCATGGCGGCGCTGGCAGGCTTCATGCAGTTCTGGCAGCCGAAGCGCATCTACCGCGAAGCAGAAGCGCCGCCGGTCTCGGCCCAGCGCTGGTCGCTCAAAGCCGTACTGCTGGCGTGGTCGCCGTTCTATCTGCTCACCGCCACCATCCTTATATGGGGTCTGCCGGCCTTCAAGGCGTTGTTCGCGGCGGGCGGGCCGCTCAGTTCCACAGTGCTGCGCCTGCCCGTGGGCCTGCTGCACGAGCGGGTACAGGAGCTGCCGCCCTTGGTGGCACAGCCGCACGTGCTGCCGGCGATATGGAACGTCGGCTGGCTGGGCGCGGCAGGCACGGCCATCCTGATCGCCGCGCTGCTCACGGCGGTGCTCTCGCCGAAGCTGGGCCTGCGCTCGGCCGTGCAGGAGCTGGCCCAGGCCGGCCGCGAGATGTGGAAGCCGCTGGCCACGGTGGCACTGGTGATGGCGGTGGCCTACATCACCAACTACTCCGGGGCGTCCTCCACCATTGGGCTTGCCCTGGCCCAGGCGGGCGGAATCTTCCCGGTGCTGTCGCCGGTGATCGGCTGGATGGGGGTGTTCATCACCGGCTCGGTGGTCAACAGCAACACCCTGTTTGCCCACCTGCAGGCGGTCACCGCCGAGCAGATCGGCGTGGCCCCGGCGCTGCTGGTGGCCGCCAACACCGCGGGCGGGGTGATGGCCAAGCTGGTCTCACCGCAGTCCATTGCCATCGCAGCGGCAGCCGTGAAGCTGGTGGGGCAGGAGTCGGCGATTCTCCGGAGTACCTTGGCGGCAAGTCTGGGGTTACTGAGCTACGTGTGTCTGGTCACGTGGGTACTGGCGGTAGTGTGAGGTTGGGGACCGGTGCCCAGGGCGCTGTCACCCCACTCTGAAGGGTGACGGCGGCTGTTGCTCGACATGCGGCTGTTGATCGACCTTCGCGACTTGTGACTGCTCGGCCGCTTCAATGGTGCGGGCAGATTCTTCAATGGGAGTTTGGGCAGCGATGGCGGTGGGCATGCCAGCGCGGGTGTGGGCCGGATTCGACAGATCCCCTTGCACCAGAAAGACGTTGGTTCCGGCAGGCTGGTCTGCCGTCCGCCCACTCAGTACCACGTGATCAACCGAGTGAAGCCCCCTCTCTTTTGCGAGCGCAAGCAGACTGGTGGCCATACGCTCGCTGGTGGCGTCGTGGCTACGGCCGTGCTGTGCGTCCAGTTCTGCGACGCCGCGCTGGATCTGTTGATACATCGGGTCGCGGAGGTAAGCGGGAGAGTCACGTTCTGCTCGTCGACCATCGGCGAGCGTAATTCCCAGCTGTCCGTTCTGGAAATTCTCGATCACGGCCGGCTCCCGCTCAGCGACCGCGGTGGCGTGCGTGTCGGTGATACTGAGGTTGCCGTTCGCCAGCCGGTAGGAAAAGCGACCATCATCGCTGTGATATGTGCCTTCAGGGTCGGATTCCGAACGAACGCCGCCTGTAAGCCGTGCATTGCCCCAGTGCAGCTCGCCGCGACCATCCGTGTCCCGTACCGTGTCTCCGCCTCCCACCACGTAAGTGTCGTGACCTGCGCCACCTTCCAGCCGGTCACGCCCTTGGCCGCCGATCAGGATGTCATCTCCCTGGTGCGCGCGCAGCGTGTCGTTGCCGCCTTCGCCAAGCAAAAGGTCGTTGCGCGCAATCTCCTGGACGCCCCGCATTCTTCGCGAATCCAGCGTTCCATCATGCTCGGGTGCGACTTCCTCACCGGTGGAGTTGCGCTGTTCGCGCCGGACTGCGTTCTGTGTTCGATCTTCGCGCGGGAAGTTACGCTGGACTTCCTCGCTGTCGTTCAGGCGACGACCCGGATCAAGGAAAATGCTGCCGGGTGGGAAGCGCGTGTTCTGAAGTTGATCGGCCAGCGTGGGGTGCTGTGCCCGGAGGTCCTCCATCAGTGCGTCGCGTGCCGGCGCGAATGCATCGGCGACATTAGGCACGCGACCGTATTCGGCGACCACTGCCGGATAGTCACGATTGGCTTGCGCTACACGGTTCTGCCCGGCCTGAATGCCTTCCAGTGTTACGCCAAACAGACCTTCGACCCGCTCGATCTCGTCGCGGTGCAGTTCCAGCGTGCGGTAAGCGCTGCGCGCCTCTGCCGGCGTGACGTTCTCGGGATCATCGTAAAGGCTGAAAACATGGGCCTCGGCAAACCGTCGTTTGCGCAGCCCTGCCTCGTTGGAGTCTGCGTTGGGGTACTGCTGGTTCAACGGGTCGCTTCCCCAGCAGTTGTAGCGGATCTGATACCACGCCTCGGCACGGTCACCCTGTCGTATTGCGTCCATGACAGGGTGTTCCGGAATGCCGCGTGCTGCGTTGCTAGTCAGGTTGGCGACACCACGATTGTAGGCAAGCGATACCACCGCGATGCGCTCATCGGAAAAGGGCATGTTCAGGCGGGTGGCAGGGGCCTCGTACTGTGACATGGAGGCACGGAGCAGGTCGTTCGATTCGGCCTCATTGAGCTGGCGGGTAAATCCCAGTCCAAGGCGCGTCTTGTCACCACTGGGGGCGGCATCAATACGTGCCAGCGCCTGCCACTGTGCGTCCGTCAGCTCAATGCCCGAAGAGCGCCAGATGTCGACATTGTTGTTGCGGTTGAGGGTGTAGCCCCAGCCAATCGTCGCGCGATTGTCGCCAACGTCCTGCGCATGGGAATGCAGGCCTTCTGCTCCTACGATGACCAGCCGGCGCTTACGCTCGTAATCAGCTTCGTTCAGTTCCCTGTATTCCATGGCTCATTCCTTTGAGGTCCCGAGAATCTGACTGCAGGTTGCCGTACCCGCCTTGCTCGGCGCGGATGATCGGGTGAGTACATCGTTTGCGGCAATTACGTCGGTGTCACCGTTGTCCCCTTGACGGATCTCATCGACCACCCGCCATTCAAGGGTCTCGCCCTGCAGTTCCGCCCGAGCGAGGCTGATGGACCCATTGCGGTTGCTCTGAACCGCAAGCACAGCTGTGTTGCCGACGACGGTGCCCACCAGCTGGCCGTCGTCGATCTGTCGCAGATTGACCAGGGCACCGCCGAAATCGCCGCAAAGGCGAGTGCCTTCCTGAACGAGGTTCACATTGAAGCCGCCGCAGTCCAGCTTGGGATTAGTGCGATCACACCATTTCACAGCCCAGCCGCCAGAGAAGTCGGCCGACGGCTTGGTCTTCGAGGGAGAGGCGCAGGCGGGCAGGGTGCCGATTGCCAGCAGCAGGGTGCTGGCCATGATGGCGTGGTGGATGAAAGTCATTCTCAAGTACTGCATCCGCGATCCTCTTGGCTGGAGCTGAGGTGCAAGCCCGGGCGGGCCCGCGACGTTCTCGATCGAGTGTACTGGCCGGACGCAGGCGCGCCTGTAGGGAAACACTGGTTTGTCGCATTCGGTGGAATCGGTCCCAGAACCACCGCCGGTCGCTGAAGTCCTTGACCTAGTCATGTCTATACAACATCATGCGCGGTCGTTTTTCAGTCTCCGCGCACCCGGCGAGCACCCATGCGACAACGTGTCGCAGCCGAAAATCGCCTCTTCTTGCGCCGGATCAATGCCAACGCCCTTCTTAAATGGTGCGTGACGGCATAAAATTAGAGGGCTGACATGTACGACCCTCGTGTCCATCCCCCCCGGGGTGACACACCCGGCCTTGGCTGGCGGGCGCGCTTGAGATGGCATTCCCTACGCAATTGGATCGACCGATGATTCCGTTGAAACCCCTTGGGCGCTTCCTGCGTCCGGGCCTGCTGTTTGCCTTGTCCGTGTTCCTCACGGGCTGCAACTCGGCCATTCTCGACCCGAAGGGCCAGATCGGCCAGGACGAAAAGACCCTGCTGATCACCGCCACGGTGCTGATGCTGCTGGTGGTCGTCCCGGTCATCATCATGACCCTGACCTTCGCCTGGAAGTACCGTGCCAGCAACACCAAGGCCCGTTACGAGCCGAAGTGGTCGCATTCCACCGCGATCGAAGTGGTCGTCTGGTCGATCCCGTGCATGATCGTGCTCGTGCTGGCCGTGCTGACCTGGCGCTCCTCGCACGCGCTGGATCCGTACCGTCCGCTGGAGTCGGACAAGCAGCCGGTGGTGATCGAAGCCATTTCGCTCGACTGGAAGTGGTTGTTCATCTACCCGGAAGAGAACATCGCGACGGTCAACGAGATCACCTTCCCGGTGAACACCCCGCTGAACTTCAAGATCACGTCCGATTCGGTGATGAATGCGTTCTTCATTCCGCACCTGGGCAGCATGATCTACTCGATGACCGGCATGGAGACCAAGCTCCATCTGATCGCCAACGAGACCGGTGAATTCCCGGGCATGTCCTCGCACTACAGTGGCGCGGGCTTCAGCAAGATGCATTTCACCGCGCACTCGGTCACCGAGGAGCAGTACCAGCAGTGGCTGGCCAAGGTGCGTGCGGACGGCAAGACCCTGAGCCGTGATGCCTTTGCCACCCTGGCGGGTGACAAGAACCACGACTGGCACCCGGTGACCTACTACGGCACCAGCGAAGCCGGTCTGTTCAACTGGGTCGTCGAGAAGCACATGGGCGACAACCAGCACTACGGCATGGACCACAAGGGCATGGACCACGCGGCCATGTCGCACGGTGCTGCCGAAGGTCACGAAGGCCATGAAATGCCGGCCGATGCCCACGAAGGCCACGAAATGCCGGCCGCCGATGAGCACGCAGGACACACTGCAGACGAGCACGCCGCCGCCGGTCACACCGGTCACGCAGGCTCGGGAGAATAA